>DGTB01000095.1:9626-9772 GCA_002394185.1 Bacteroidales bacterium UBA4347
GCATGTAGCCCATGTAGCAGTAGACAATCAATGCCACAACGGCGATACCCATCAAGCCATATTTCAGACCCTTGTTGTTCTTCATAAAGTTGCTGGAGAACGAACCGGCAGCCACGACAAGCATCAGAAGATACTGCACCCAGGTC
>DGTB01000087.1 GCA_002394185.1 Bacteroidales bacterium UBA4347
TGGGGTACTTGGTCTGGTTGGGCATACCGTCGTAGTAAGGCTCGATGAGCATGTGCACCTCGCCGAACTGGCCGCTACCACCCGACTGTTTCTTGTGACGGTACATGGCCTCGGCGCTCTTGGTGATGGTCTCGCGGTAGGGGATGTTGGGGGCGGTGAAGTTGACGGCCAGCTTGTACTGGTTCTCGAAGTACCACTTCACAGTGTTGAGGTGCAGCTCGCCCTGGCAGCCGAGGATGACCTGGCGCAGCTCGCGGCTGTTCTCCAGCGTGAGGCTGCGGTCGTAGGTGACGAGGTCCTTCAGCGCAGCGCCGACCTTCTCGTCGTCGTTGCTGTTGGCGGCCTTCACGGCGACGGTATAGATGGGAGTCGGGAAGACGATCTCCTCGACGGCGTCGTCGGTGTTCTTCGGGGTGGTGAGGGTGTGGTTGATCTTGACGTCTTTCAGCTTGATGGTGCAGACGATGTCGCCGGCGCAGGCCTTCTCGACGCGTTGGCGGTTGCTGCCGCTGCACACGAGGATCTGGCTGACGCGCTCCTTGCTCTGGTTGCAGGCGTTGACCACATCCTGAGCCTCGGCCAGCTCGCCGTCGAAGAGGCGGAGGTAGCTGATCTCACCGAGGTTCTTGTCCTTGGCGCTCTTGAAGCAGAAAGCCACGGTGGGGTTGGCGCTGTTGCTCTTGAGCTCCTTGCCGCCTTTGGTCTTCTTGGCATCGAGGACCTCGCAGGGGGCGGGGACGTTCTGGCAGATGAACTCCAGTAGACGGTTGACGCCGAAGTTCTCCTTGGCGCTGGTGCAGAGGATGGGGAAGAGGTCGCGCTTGTCGATGGCGAGCTTCAGGGCTTTGGTGAGCTCCTCGGGGGTGAGGTCGCCATTCTCGAAGTATTTCTCCATGAGGGCGTCGTCGGCAGCGGCGGCTTCCTCGACGAGGGCCATGCGCATCTCCTCGGCCTTGTCGGCATACTCGGCGGGGATATCGGCCTCGGTCATCTTGCCGTCGGTGAAGGTGTACATCTTGTTGGCCACGATGTCGACCACCTGGTTGAAACCGAGGCCGGGGTTGGTGGGGAACTGCAGCACGGTGCACTTCTGACCGAAGAAATCCTTCAGCTGGTTGACGCTCTCGTCGAAGTTGGCCTTCTCGGCGTCGAGGTGGTTGACCACGAAGAGCATCGGGGTGTCGAGCTTGGCAGCGTAGCGGTTGGCAATCTCGGTGCCGACCTCGACGCCGCTCTGGGCGTTGACCACGACGACAGCGGCCTCGACCACGTTCAGCGCGCTCACGAGCTCGCCCTGATAGTCGGCGAAGCCGGGCACATCGAGGATGTTCACCTTCTTGCCGCCGAATTCGGTGTACATGAGGGTGTTCTCCACGGAGTAGCCGCGGTCGTGCTCGATGTCGCGATAGTCGCTGATGGTGTTCTTGCTGTCCACGCTGCCACGGCGGTTGATCAAGCCGCCGCAGAAAGCCATAGCCTCGGCCATGGAGGTCTTGCCGCTCTTAGCGCCGCCCACGAGGGCGATGTTACGAATGTCCTGAGTCTGATAAATTTTCATTGTTAATATTATTTATTTATTATTTTTATTCAAATCATTATCAACCATCTACACACAGCCGACAGCACATCGGCGGCATGCAACGAGACGGCAAAGATACGAATTTTTTTTGAATCAACAACAGGATTTTTGCCCTAAAGCCATTATTTTTCTCCTGCCGGCATTACCTACTCCCAACAGAAATATTCATCATCCGGATAATCATCTTGCGCTTCTCAGCGTTCTCAACTGAGACACCATTCTCCAATACTGCCACTGCATCATACATTTCTGCTTCGATAACCATAGAAACTTTGCCCTGTTCCCGATCGAATCCATACATTACCACCTTTGCCGTGTCCGCCCACCAATCTCCATAAGGTCTATTGTGCTTAGCATAAGCAAGACCTGGATCAGATAGATCAAGAGCTACGTCCTTGTAATAGAACAATCGTGGCATCGCGCCTTTGAAAAGCTCATCTTTTCCCAATAGACTCACACCATTGGCCATTCCCTTCCAATAAAAATTGACACTTGGGAAATATTCCGGAGCATAGTCAACACCGCGTTCGTAGCCTTCTTTTTTAGAATAAACACTAATTTCCAGAATTTTTGTATTTTCGTGATACCACACGCCCGTGCCGGCCGCATTCCATCCATAATTACCAAACTGCACTGAACACTCAGCGCTACCCCATCGTCGAAAAATTGCAGTATAGGAGACGTTCGAATTGACTGAGACTTCATAGGGGTTGTCCCAGCTGGTAATGATGTCCTCGATGTTGTCTTGATCAGAGACTCCTTCACCTTCAACCCATCCGATAAAATAGCATCCGTCAGCGGGCGTGGCCTGCAATGTAGCCGTCGTCCCGGCAGAATAGGATCCCGCGCCCTGAATGCTGCCCATCTCGGAGTTCAAACTTACAGCCGAAAGATAGTAATAATCCGCATTCTTCATGCATCCCGCAGTCAAAACAGAGGCTGCAACACATATTAACGTTATCGATATTATCTTCTTCATAAATCCAAATAATTGATTATAGAAAAAAAAGATTGGTCAAAATGAAAATGTCATATTCAGCGCGGGCGAAACCGTTCCCATGGCCGGCAACACCGAGGGGGTCACGGCGACGCTCACCTGCTTGGAGGGCTTCATGGTGCCCGCACGGATGATATTGTAGACATGAAAAGCGGCAGTAAGGCCGATGAGTCCAATGTTCATTATCCTGTAGGCATCATAACTGCTTTTGGCGGTGTTGAATTCGTTCTGAGAAATATTGCTGTTCCGGAGAACATCCAGCTGGTCCTGAGCCAAAAAGTAGGTGCCCACGACGCCACCAGCCATCGCGGCCTCGCCGACAAAAGTGGCAATTCCTTTGCCCCAGTGACCCTTCAGCCCCTGTCCAAGACCGGGCACCACAGTGCTCTCCAGCGCCGCAGCCCAGCTCCAGCCGCTTTCAGTCTTGGGACGTTTCACCACAGGCTCCGGCACTTTCTCCACCGCCGTCAGCCTCACAGGGTCAACCGTTGTGGCACGCTTGACGGCGAACGGCTTCTTCGAGACATAGCCTTCATATTCCGAATGTGATACCGCAAGAGAATACAGACCTTCCGGCACGGTGAAAGCATATTGTCCGGCGGCATTGGTCAGGCCCGTCACCGCAACGCTGTCGTCCTGTCTCAACACCACCACAGCATCGGGCAGCGGATTCTTGCCCTTTTTGTCCAATACTATGCCGGTAACGGCATACTCCTGCGGCGCCACGACCGCAGGCTCGGGTCTGGGTTCCGGTTTAGGCTCGGGGACCTGCGCCACAACCTTGCCAGCTTCCAACTGGTTCTCCACAGCTTTAGACCTGGGTTTCTCGGGTTCCATATACACCACCTGGGCGTCGCTTTGGGAGATGGTCATCACATAGGTGATGAGCGACTTCAGGGGCTCGAAGGTCAGCGTAAGCGGAGTGTAACCCTCGGCGCGGATGGTCAGCATGCGGACATCCGCCGGCATCCACACCCACCACTCGCCGCGGCGGTACTCGCTGGCCACAGCGCCGACAAACTCAGCCTCGGGCAGCAGCAGCCCGATGCGCAGCAGGGCGCAGCCGCGCCCCCTGTCGTCATTGCGACGGAAACGCGAAGCATCCAGCATGGTGATCTCTTCGCTCAACGCCGAAACAACCGTCAGATTCTTCAGAACAACGGGCGCCTTCAGCCCCAGGGTGTAAGTTGTGGCTGGACGTACGGGAGCGAACTCGATGCGCAACGGCAGATGCTTCTCGCTCAGCACCGTCAGCCAGTTGGCCCCTGGCGAGAGGTATATCCACCACTCGTCGTCGCGGAGCTGTATCAGCTTGATGTCGCCCTCGAAATCCACATCCTCGAAATCGAGCGTCACAATCACCAGAGCACAAGTGTCGTGGTTGAAATCGACGCGCGGCCGCGTAACAGCCTCGTTTCTAACCTTACTCTCAGCAAAAGGCGACGAAACCAACAGATTCTGCGCCTCGGCAGGCAGAGAGCACAACAGCAGAAAAAACAGCCAATATATCTTTCGTGTTGTCCGTTCAATATTCATTCTATCCATTTATAACATAGCACCATATGGACTCGATTTAGAAGTCACGGTATAAAAAATCAAACTGCAAAAATACAAAAAAAAACAATACCAAGCAGAGAAAAACCGGGGCCGAACCCTACCCGAGAGGTATCCGATACGGCATATCTTATATTGTTCTTATATTGTTTACATATTGTTCTTACATTGTTCCTATATTGTGGATATAAGAACAATATGTAAACAATATGCGAACATTATAAGAAC
>DGTB01000073.1 GCA_002394185.1 Bacteroidales bacterium UBA4347
CCCGCCCGGGGTAGCTACGGTATTTTTTCTTTTATTATAGTTTTTTGCAGCCCCTCGGCGGAGGGGGATGTCTTAGAATTTGAGTCAATGATAGTTCCTGCCGCCTGTGAAGGCCGCAGTCCAACCAATTCTTTTTTTAGATTTCATTTTGATTCACGCCGCCTGTGAAGGCCGCGTGTTTTTTGTCGAACTTTTGAACTTATAAATATGAACAAAGAAGAGATTAAGGCCGCGCTGGTCTGGGCCGGCGGCGTGTGTGTGATGCTGTCAATCATTTGGCTTGTGGCAATCTGCGGAGGGCGTGTATGATGACACATGAGGAAATAGACGAGTTGATCGAGCAGATGGAGCAGGCGCGCCATCAGCTTGAGTCGGCCATAGAGGACCTGCAGCGCAGCATGGAGGCGTATGCCGAAGGCTGGCCGGAGTGAGATACCGGGTACCGGCGGGGCGATGACGAGAGAGAGGTTCCGTCCTGACGGATGCCCATGCAATTACGAATATCATTAATGCACTACAAAAATGGAAAACTTAGAATTCTACAACGCGCTCCGGGTTTGCCCGCCTGAGGCGAAGAAGACCATCAAGGGCGGCCGCCTGAGCGGTTTTACGGATATCAATCCGCAGTACAGGATTATGGCGATGACGCAGGTGTTCGGGCCCTGCGGCATCGGGTGGTATTATACAATCGACAAGCAGTGGGAGGAGACCTACGGCGCCGAGGTGAAGTGCTTCTGCAATGTGTCGGTCTACATTTGGAATGAGGCCAGGGACTGCTGGTCGGCGCCCGTCATGGGCACCGGCGGCTCTACGATAGTGGAGCAGGGCAGGAACGGCGCTTACGTGAGCGACGAGGGCTACAAGATGGCTCTGACCGACGCCCTCTCCGTCGCCATGAAGGCACTGGGTGTGGCCGCCGACGTGTACTTCGAGAAAGGCGCGCGGTACGGTACCAAGTACGAGCAGCCGCAGCAGGCAGCCCAGGCGCAGCCGCTGGCGCAGGACGCCGCCCTTCCCGCGGCCGTGGAGGACGAGATTAAGGCGGCGGGGAGCAAGGATGCTCTGCGGGCGCTGATAGCCAAGTATCCCGCCTACACGCAGAATGCGGCGTTCAAGGCATCGGTCAACAAACGTTGGGGGGAAGTGTGATGATACAGTTGCAGAAATCGGGTGTGGTCTTCAGGTGCGAGGACCACACCTACTGGCTTGGCGAGAAGCAGCTCAAGGGCATCACAGGCACGCTCATCAAGCGCGCCTTCCCTGACAAGTACAAGGACGTGAACCCGGCTGTGCTGGCGAACGCCGCCCGGCGCGGCACCGAGCTTCACGAGGCAATAGCTTTCCAGGACCGCTTCGGCGGCGAAACCGACAACGGGCGCGTGCTGAACTACCTTCGGTTGAAGGAAGAGCGCGGGCTTGAGACGGTGGAGAACGAATACCTGGTGACCGACTATGAGCAGTACGCCAGCAGCATCGACATTGTGATGACGAACTGCCGCGGCGAGGTGTGCCTGGTGGACACCAAGACCACCTATGTGCTCGACAAGAAGAGCGTGGCGCTGCAGCTGAGCATCTACCGGCGGTTCTTCGAGAAGCAGAATCCAGGGCTCAAGGTGTCGCACATCTACGCGCTTTGGCTGCCGAACAAGGACGAGAGTATCTGCCAGCTCATCGAGCTGTCGCCCTACGATGACGAGACGCTCGACGCCCTGTTCGCGGCTGAGGAGAAGGACGAGCCGTTCGTGCTCGAGGAGGCCCCTGCGGAATACGGCGACATTGAGTCGGAGCTGCGGAAGTGGACGGCCATCAAGGAAGAGGCCGACGCCCAGCTGGAGGCTCTGCGCGGCCAGCTGCTCACGCTGATGGAGAGCAGGGGCCTGTCGCAGATTAAGAGCGGCTATTACACCGTGAGCTACATCGGTGCAAAGAAGAGCAGCAAGTTCGACAGCACGCTGTTCAAGAAGGAGCACGGCGACCTTTACAAGCAATATCAGAAAGAAACCGAGACCAAGGCGACGATTCGCCTGACGGCTCACAATTAATAGAATCATTTATGGCAAATACATTGAAAGGAAAGGTGCTCATGGTGGGCGCCCCGATGACCATACCCGGTCATCAGATGACGAAGCGCGTGCTCCGGCTGGACTGCACGCGTCATGACCCCGAGACCGGCGAGGCCGGCAGGTACAATCCCATTGAGTTGGAGTTTCTTGAAGAGAAGGCGCGCGACCTTGACGCCCTGAAGGTGGGCGACGTGGTGGAGGTGGCCTTCAGCGTGAACGGCCGTGAGTACACGGACCGCAGCGGTCAGCAGCGGATATTCACGAGCATCAGGCCCTACCGTCTGACGGTGGTTCAGCCGGCGCAGACGGTTCAGCCGTTCCAGCCGGTTCAGCCTTCGGCTCCCGCTGCCGGTGGCTCTCCGGTGTACTATCCCGATCAGGGCGCGGCTAGCAACGACGGCGACGTGCCGTTCTAGGCTATGCGGTACGACCTGAGCAACCCCTTCGACCAGGAGCAGGCGAGGACCCGCCTTGCCTCGCTCACGGCCAGGGGCGCCGTTGTGGAGCTCACCGAGAAGCGCCAGCGGAGTCTGTCGCAGAACAGCTACCTTCACCTGATACTCGGGTGGTTTGCCCTTCAGGTGGGCGAGACGGCCGAGTACGTGAAGCAGAAGTACTACAAGGGTGTGAACGCGCGGCTGTTCGAGCGCGAGAAGGAAGACCTTTATCTTCACCGGAAGGAGAAGTACATGCGGTCGACCAGCGAGCTGACGAAGGAAGAGATGAGTGAAAGTATAGAGCGGTTCCGGACATGGGCCGCAAAGGAGGCGGGTATTTACCTGCCGAGCGCGGACGAGCAGGATTATCTGCGGCAAGTGGAGAACGAGGTGAGCCGCGCGCGGTTATGGATATAGAGAATAGAGAGATGGAGAGAATGGAGAGAAAAGCGGAAAAGACGAAGAAAGAGATAATACTTGGCGTGCCTGACGGCGGCTTCATGATGTTTCCCCTGGAGGAGGGGGACAGCCTGGGCGGCTGGCAGCAGAGAGCGCACGAGATAAACGCTGCGGAAGGTTGGCTGCACTATACGATAGCCTGTAATCGTAAGAGCAGGATGCTGACCATCTACGCCAACGAGCGATGACGACGCAGCAGGCGTATGAGCTGGTCCGTCAGGCTGTGGTTCTGGGCATGGTACAGTATCAGGCTATGATTATGCCCGAGACCGAGAAGGTTAAGCAGCGCGAGGTGTGGCGCTGGCTGAAGCAGAACGGCATCCCCAGGACTGTGCTTGACCAGTGGGTGGACGCCGGCATGGTGCACAGGCACAAGGACCCCTCGAAGGGCGACAACGCCGCGGTGTGGTACAGCCGTGTGGAGATTCAGCAGGCCATCGTGACGCTGCATCTACTATGAGTTTTTAGATTTGTTTTTGTTTGAGACAGTTTGACACACCTCCGCCACCTGTGAAGGCCGCGGGGGATTTTTTGGGAGGACAATATGAGATACATAATAGGCATAGACCCCGGCGTGAACGGGGGCATCGCCGTGCTGGCTGAGACCGGCGCGGTGGCGATGGTGACCAGGATGCCGCAGACCCCGACCGACATCCTGCTGTACCTTGAGGAAGTGATACGTCTGCCGGAGTGCTCTCCGGTTTGCTACATTGAGAAGGTGGGCCAGGGCATGCCAGGTCAGAGCAGCAAGGCCACGGCCACCTTCGCCCGGCATTGCGGGCACCTGGACATGGCGCTGCTGGCGCTCGGCATCCCTACGAACACTATTACACCCAACAAGTGGGAGAAGAGCTACCAGCTCGGCAGGTCATCGGCTGTGTCGAAGACGGAGTGGAAGAACATTTTAAAGGCCAAGGCGCAGCAGCTGTTTCCGCAGTTGGGGAAGAAGGTGACGCTCGCCACGTGCGATGCGCTGCTGCTGGCTGAGTACGGACGTAAGGCGGAGGGTATGAGATGAGGGCGAAGAAGGTCATTGCGCGGCCTGTGCGGCCTCCGAAGCGGGAGGCTGGGCTATGTGTCCACTGCCGGCACGCGAGGCCCGTAGAGCGAAAGAATCCGCACAATCCGCTTGTGATTGAGTGCGGCATAGACGGCGAGCGCCAGGTGGCGCGTGTGCATCACTGTAAGATTAATCACTATGAAGAAGCAGATGGAAGAGTGGCTGAAGAGCCATCCTCGGGCGACGCTTGAGGAAGCCTGGCTGGCTGGATATTGGACGTGCACGGACAACTGGTGCCAGAAGAGGAGGTGACCATGTGCGGCTGGGTGAAGCTATACAGGTCGTTGCTGGAGGAGGATTTCTACGGCAACGTGAACGACCGGCTGGTGTTTCTGCACTGCCTGTTGCGCGCGAACTACAAGGCTCTGGAGTGGAAGGGCGAGACGGTGCCCCGCGGGTCGTTCGTGACCACCATCCGCAGCCTGGCCGAAGAGGTGGGGATACCCGTCAAGGCTCTGCGTGTGAGCCTTGCCCGTCTAAGCGAGGGGCACAAACTAGGGCACAAACTGGGGCACAAACTAGGGCACAAACTTTCGGTCGAGACGCGTGCCAAGAGCACATTGATAACTATCTGCGACTATGACAGTTACCAAGGTAGCGAGCAGCAGCCATCCATCAGCCCTGACGCGGAAAGGGCACAAACTGGGGCACAAACTAGGGCACAATTTGGGGCACAGAGTAAAGAAGATATAAGAATATCTACTACTACCGCGCCCGCGTGTGCGTGTACGCGTGAAGGGGACGGCGACGGCATCGACGCCGACATCAGGGAACTGCGCGGGAGCCAGCTGTGGCTGGAGCAGATCATGATGAAGCATCGGATATTGCCCGGCGAGCTTGACGGCTTGTTTGCCGATTTCGCGACGGAGTGCAGGTGCAACGGGCTGAAGACCCACATAGACCTGAACGACGCGAAGCGGCATTTCAATGCCTGGTTACGGATTATCAAAGAGAAAGAAGATGGAAAAACGAATTGGAGAGATAGTGAGCGGAATGTCAGGGACGCCCAGCGCGAGGCCATCCTCAGGACCATGCAGGTTGTCGCCGGCACAGCAGAAGTCGATAGAGACGTTCAGAAGCCGTTTTGACACGGTGGAGAGAGTTTTCTCCGCCTATTCACCCAGGAACTGGCCGTATGTGGTGAGCAGGGCGGAGGAGGTGTTCGGGCGCCCGGACGTGACGCTGAAGCAGCTCGACATGGTGTACGGCGCCGGCACGGCTGCGAGGCTCGTGGCGAATCAGATAACCGGTATCTACTCGAGCACCAACACGCGCGACGTGCTCCGGCAGGACGCGCTGACGCAGAACAGCGAGATGTTTGTCGCGAAGTACGGGCACGAATGTACGCTCAACGCCATGATGCTCTACTTCGCCAACTATCCGCTGGAGTACAAGTCGAGTTACGGGCAGTTCGACATGGTGGACATATTGCAGCAGTTCGGCAAGAAGTTCCTTCCGTGGTGGCGCCAGCGCCTTCAGCCTTCGACGGACGAGAAGAAGGACAGCGGGCGCCCGGTGGGCACCGACGGCCTGCTGCGGTACATAGCCGACGAGCTGCTTGGCGGCAAGACGGTGGACGAGTTCAAGGCCGAGAGCGGCCTGTATGCGATAGGCAAGATAACGGATGCCGACATCGCCAGGGCGGTGGAGATAGCACAGGAGGAATTCTGATGGCATACGAGAAGAAGAGAGACGGCCGTTTCTGGCATCCCGCCTACGGCCGCGTGATGGAGCACGATGGCTATGCGCTGCGCATCAGCTGGAGCCAGCAGATGATGGACGACATGCGGCGTATGTACCCCACGACCATCAACGACGAGCTGGCCGGCTACCTTGGTGTGTCGAAGCGCACGATGATCAGGAAGGCGCGCGAGCTCGGGCTGGAGAAGGACCCGAAGTGGCTGGCGGCGATATGGGAAGAGCGGCGGCAGTGGGCGCGCATGGCGTCGGCAGCGAAGGGCTATCCAGGCGGATTCAGGAAGGGCGAGCACGCCAGTCCCGAGTACGAGTTCAAGCCCGGCCACCGGCCGACGGAAGAAGTGAGAGAGAAGCAAGCGGCGGCGCGCAGGCGGTTTAACCTGTTGAATCCGGAGAAGCTGAAGGAGCGTGCGCGTAAGGCCGCGGAGACCAGGAAGAGAAACAAGCAAAATAGAGATTTATGAGACACATCAAGAACATCGGCCTTTACGGCCTCGCCCTCATCGCCGCCCTGCAGATCCTTTTGTTCGGCCTCCTGGCCCTTGCCTGCAACAACGCCGTGCTGGGATTTATGGCGGGTGCCGGCCTCGTCGAGTGCTGGCACTGGCTCCTGGAGAGCAGAAAGGAGGACGAAGAAGATTATTAACCCCATACCCATAACAACCATGACACTACAACGACTTATCGACCAGCTCAAGGACGAGCTGTTTGTCGAGGCCTGCGAATGGCAGGACGACACAAACATCATCTATATCAACCACAAGACTCCAGGAGGAG
>DGTB01000178.1:0-142 GCA_002394185.1 Bacteroidales bacterium UBA4347
TTCATAAAAAAGTTGTATCTTTGCAGTCTGAAAAATTAAAAAAACAACATATAAAACAGAAAAACAATGAACAAATTCGATCCCGCAACCGCTATTCAGCGTATCGATGGCCGCGACGCCAACCGTGGTGTGAACCCCGCAA
>DGTB01000178.1:278-16023 GCA_002394185.1 Bacteroidales bacterium UBA4347
TACTTCCTCTACAGCCGCCACTGGAATCCCTCCAATCTCGCCCTCTGCCAGCGCCTGGCCGCCATGGAAGGCACCGAGGCTGCCTGGGTTACCGGTTCCGGCCTTGCCGCCATCACCTGCGCCCTGCTGCACGAGGTGAAAGCCGGCGACCATATCGTTGCCTCCATGACCACCTACGGTGGCACCTTCGCCTTCATGGCCAACTATATCAAGAAGTTCAACGTTGGCTGCACCTTTGTCAACATGCAGGACCTCAAGGCTGTGAAGAAAGCCCTCGACGAGCATCCCAACACCAAGGTTGTCTACACCGAGACCATGAACAACCCCCTGCTCCGCATCGCCAATGTGCCCGAGCTGAGCAAGATGGCCCATGCCGCCGGTGCCAAGCTCATTGTCGACAACACCTTCACCCCCATGATTTTCAGCCCCTGCCGCCTGGGTGCCGACGTCACCGTCTACTCGATGACCAAGTACATCAACGGCACGAACGACTGCGTGGCCGGTGCCATCTGCGGCAGCGCTGAGTATATCGGCAGCCTCATCGACGTCAACAACGGCACCTGCATGCTCCTCGGCCCCGTGCTGGATCCCATGCGCAGCGCCTCCATCAACAAGAACCTCCACACCCTCCACATCCGCATGAAGAAGCACGGCGAGAACGCCATGTACCTGGCTAAGCGCTTCAAAGAGGTGGGACTCAAGTACAACTACCCCGGCCTGCCCGAGCATCCCGACTATGAGCTGTTCTGCAGCATGATGAACGAGGGCTACGGCTTCGGCGGCATGATCAGCATCGACATGGGCACTGCCGAGCGCGCCAGCAAGATTATGGAACTCATGCAGCAGAAGGGTGTCGGCTACCTGGCCGTCAGCCTGGGCTACTTCAAGACCCTCTTCAGCAACAGCGGCAAGTCGACCTCCAGCGAGGTGCCCGAGGAAATCCAGAAGGAAATGGGTATGAGCGAAGGCCTTATCCGCTTCTCCATGGGTCTGGACAACGACATCGAGGCCACCTTCCAGCTCATCAAAGAGAGCGTGGACGCCTTCAATAAATAATATGTTTCACATAGTGCCTGTAGCAGCTATAGTTACTATAGTTTCTATAGGCACTATATTTTTATCGTTATGAAAAAGATAGCAGTTATTCTCAGCGGTTGCGGCAACCGCGACGGCAGCGAGCTGCAGGAGAGCCTCAGCCTGATGCTGGCCATCGACCGCCGTGGATGGCAGTACCAATGCTTCGCCCCTGAGGGGCTGTTCGAGGTGGTGCCCCACATCGACGTGCAGGACGAGGAGGAAGAGGGCACCGTGCTCGACATGGAGCAGCGCGACATCTTCGTGGAGAGCGCCCGCATTGCCCGCGGCAACCTGTTGCCGTTGGAGGAATACAAGCCTGCCGACTACGACGCCCTGGCCCTGCCCGGCGGCATGGGCGCCGCGCGCAACCTGAGCACCTTCGCTTTCGACGGTCCCCGCATGGAGGTGGTCGACAGCGTGCAGGATGCCATCCTCGAAACCTACCGCGCCCATAAGCCCGTTGTGGCCATGTGCATAGCCCCCATGGTGCTGGCCAAGGTGTTGGGCCGCTACGAGGTGGAACTCACCCTCGGCCCCGACGACAACCAGGCCTCGCAGGTGGCCAAGGGTTTCGGATGCCGTGTGCAGGCCTGCGGTCCCACCGACGTATGCGTCGATTCCGTGCACCATGTCCTCACCACCCCCGCCTACATGGCAGCCAGCCGCATAAGCGAAATCTTTGCCGGCGCCGAGAACATGGTCTCCGAGCTGGAGAAGGTGTTGGATAATACCAATTCCTCAAGCTTATGAAGATCAAGTCTTTGATACTTGCAGTCCTGTTGGCTACAGCGCCCGCGGCTGTGATGGCGCAGGCGCCTGCCGAGGTGCAGCATTTGATCGATGTAATCAACCACGCCTATCTGCCCAGGGATGCCGGCAACGGCATGACGATGACCTCGTTGGGCTATGACCATTCCTCGCTGGTGTTTACCTTGGAATTCGACGACGACTCCCAGGGACTCACCATCAGCATGATGGACCCGAAGGTGCTGAAGCAGTCGATGCTCAACAACCTAAAGGGAAATACCAATGAGGGTATTCTCGAATTGGCTGAAATAATGGAAGAAAATGATTTAGGCTTGACCTATGCCTTTCATGGTCGCCAGTCGAAGAAGACGGTTCTGGTGAATTTGACCTCCGACGAGGTGCACAACGCCCTCAACAGCGCTCCCTCGTCCACCCCGAAGAGCAATTTCCAGGAAACCATCGACATGATGAATACCATTTATCCAGCAAAGATTAACGAGTATATAACTCTTGATCGCGTTGAAATAGAGGCCGACACGGTGTTCTACGTCTACGAGATTGACGAGCAGTATTCCTCTGTCGATGTTATCGCCCTCAACGCCGAAGGCAATCGTAAGATTGCTAAAGAGCAGATTGCCAATCCCTCGGCTGCTGCCTTCGTGGCCATGTGCAAGCGGGAAGGCAAGGCCCTGGGCTTCCGCTACGTGGGCCAGCCCTCGGGCGAGAAGTTCGACTTGGTTATCCCTGTCGACGAGCTGTGACGGACATTGCCGTAAACAAAAAAAGAGGCTTCCCCATAGGAAAGCCTCTCTTTTTGTATGTGCCGTTTGCTTATTTGGCTTCGGCCAAGCCGATGTATTTGTCGATTTCAGGATACTCGGTGCTGTTGGGGTACTGGGTCTTCACTTTGTTGAAGAGCTCGAGGGCTTTGGCATTGTCTTTGCCAAGGTAGCAGAGACCTGCTTTGACGAGGGCGGCGGGGGAGGTGAGGTCGTTCTCGTTGGTGGTGGCGGCTTTCTCATAGAGCTTGGCAGCGGCGTCCAGGTCACCCTTCTCGGCTATGGCATCGGCCTCGGCCATGATGGCGAGGGGCGCGGTGTAGAAGTCTTTGCCAGAGTAGGATTGGAGGTGCTTCACAGCCTCGTCGTATTTGCCCATGCGCAGGTTGGCGATGCCGGCATAGTACTTGGCCAGCTTGCCGACCTTGGTGGAGCCGTAGTTATCGATGATGGCAAGGAAGCCGGGATTCTGGCCGTCGCCGTCGAGGGCCTGCTGGTAGTCGCCATTGTCGAAGTAGTTCTCGGCATAGAAGATGGCGTTGGCGGCTTTCTCCTCGCGGGGTTGCTTGTAGAACTTGAAGTAGCAGAAGATAATCAGAGCCACGGCGACAATGGCGCAGGCGATGATGATAATCTTCTTCTGGTTCTTTTGGATAAAATCCTCGGTGCGGGTAATGACATTACCCATCTCGGTGTTTTTTTCTTCTAATTGTTTTTCCATTATGAATATTTTTTTTGTTTCTAATTTGTAAAAATCGAGATGCAAAAGTACAAATTTTTTGTGAATTGAAGAAGTAAAGTTGAAAGTTGAATCAATAAATATACGTAAATTATAAAAATGGTTATTTTTTAAATGCTGATTTACATGTTGTTGTGTAAAAAATGTTAAAAAAAGTGAAAAAAAATTTTTTTTGTAAATATATTTTACATATCTTTGCAGGTTGAAATTTGTGCGTGGGAAATTGAAAAAAAAAGTTTTTTTAATAGAAAATCAAACTAAGAAAGAAGACAATGGATACTAACACAAAATACCTCGGATTGGACCTTAAGAGCCCTATCATTGTGGGCAGTTGCGGACTTACGGCCGACGTCGACAAGATGGTCGAAATGGAAAAGGCCGGTGCCGGTGCCGTCATCCTCAAATCCGTTTTTGAAGAGCAGATTATATATGATATCAAGCGCAACACACACGTTGTTGCCCCCACGGACAACTATGGCGACAGCTATGAGTATATCGCAGCCCATGTGGCCGACGATTCGCTGAGCAGGCATTTCCAGATGATTCGCGATGCCAAGAGCCGTCTGAGCATTCCGGTCATCGGCAGCATCAACTGCTTCTCTTACGAGAACTGGCTCACTTATGCCATCAAGTTCCAGGAGGCTGGATGCGACGCCCTCGAGCTCAACATGGCCATTCTGCCCTACGAGACTTCCCTGTCGGCCGACGATGTGGACCGTACCTTCAGCCAGATTATCAACACTCTGCGTAAATCCATCAGTATTCCTATCAGCATCAAGGTGGGTACCTACTTCACCGATATGGCCAAGCAGATGCAGCAGCTCAGCTGGATGGGTATCCAGGGGGTCACGATGTTCAACAAGAGTGTACAGGTGGACATCGACATTGAGAAAGAGTGCCTGCAGAACGCTTCATACCTCTCCAACCCCGAGGAAATCTACAATACCCTCCGTTGGGTGGCTATCCTCAGCAAGAAGATGCGTTGCGACATCTCAGCCTCTACAGGTGTGTACAGTGCTGACGATGTGGTGAAGATGCTGCTGGCCGGCGCTACGTCGGTACAGGTGGTCAGTACGCTGTACAAGAACGGTATCCAGACCATCGCCGAGCTCAACAAGGGCCTTCAGGCCTGGATGGAGAAGAAGGGCTACAACAGTCTGAGCCAATTCCGTGGCAAACTTGCCGTGCAACCCAACGACAAGGCTTCTGTCGCCATGCGTACCCAGTTTATGAAATATTTTGCCGAGATTGTCTAAGTGTAACATAATTGTCTAAGTGTAATATATAAGTTATTTACAATACATTAAACTAAATTACAAAAATTACAAAATTATGGACCAACAAGAAGAAAGAACCGTCAGCTTTTTCCGCTTTGAAGATTTGCGTGTTTATGCCAAAGCCACCGACTATGCGACATGGGTTTCCAATCAGTTGAGTGCTCCTCGCAATGAAAGCGAGAAGACCCTTGCCTCCTCGTTCTGCCATTCGTCTTTCGATATTGCTCTCAATATCGCTGAAGGTTCCAGCCGCAGCAAGAGCCAGTTCGACCACTACTTGAAGATTGCCAAAACGGCCATCCGTGAGTGTGTTGTCTATACTGAGGTGGCTCACAACATGGGATTCCTGAACGACGAGCAGCACAACCAGTCGCGCGAGTACCTGATGGAACTCACCCGCATGCTCGGCGCCCTCATCATCTCGCTCCAGCGCTCGTCCGAGCGCCGCCACGAGCAAAACGACGAGGAATCCTCCGACCCCTACGCCAACGAAGAGATGTCTTATTAATACATATTTATGTATCCAGACTTACCATTATTAACCCACCAAGCGACCGGCAATTTCTTTCTAATTGCCGGTCCTTGTGTGATAGAGGACCACGAAAACCCCTTCCAGGTGTGCGAACGCCTTATGGCCATCACCAGCCGCCTGCAGATCCCCTTCGCCTTCAAAGCCAGCTACCGCAAGGCCAACCGCTCCAGCGTCAGTTCCTTCACCGGCATCGGCGACCGCGAGGGCCTCGAGATCCTGCGCGCCATCCGCGAGAAATACAATGTCCCCGTGGTGACCGACATACACAGCGAGGCCGAGGCTGCGATGGCCGCCGAATATGTCGACGTGCTGCAGATTCCCGCCTTCCTCTGCCGCCAGACCGAGCTTCTGCACGCCGCAGCACGCACCGGCCGCTGCGTCAACGTCAAGAAAGGCCAATTCCTTTCGCCGGAGGCTATGAAGCAGGTCTCCGACAAGATGCGGGCTTTCGGTTGCGAGAATTTCATGCTCACCGAACGTGGTACAACCTTCGGCTACCAGGACCTGGTGGTCGACTTCCGCGGAGTGCCTACCATGCAGCAGAACCGTGTGCCCGTGGTGGTCGACATCACGCACTCGCTGCAGCAACCCAACCAGAGTGCCGGTGTCACAGGTGGACGTCCCGACATGATTGAGACCATGGGCCGCGCCGCCATCGCTGTGGGGGCTGACGGCATCTTCATGGAGACCCATCCGGATCCCAGCCGCGCCAAGAGCGACGGCGCCAACATGCTCCGCCTCGACCTCGCCGAGCAACTCCTCGAACACCTCGTGGCCATCCGTCAGACAATCAATAGACTATAATATTTGATAACTATGGAACTCAACCTCACCAAACCCATCATCTTCTTCGACCTCGAAACAACCGGTGTACAGGTAGGCTCCGACCATATCGTCGAGATATGCCTCCACAAGGTGATGCCCGACAACAGCACCGACACCCGCGTGGAGCGCGTACGCCCCGTCGACGCCCAGGGCAACACCGTCCACATCCCCGAACAAACCACCGCCGTCCACGGCATCACCGACGACGACGTCAAGGATAAACCCTCCTTCAAGGACCTGGCTCCCAGTTTGCTGGAATATATCGGCGACGCCGACCTCGCGGGCTACAACAGCAACAAGTTCGACGTGCCCCTGCTTGTCGAGGAGTTTCTCCGTGCCGGCTACGACCTCGACCTCTCCTGCCGCCGCCTGGTCGACGTGCAGAACATCTTCCACCAGATGGAGCAACGCACCCTCGTCGCTGCCTATAAGTTCTACTGCCAGAAGGACCTCGAGAACGCCCACTCTGCAGCCGCCGACACCATCGCCACCTACGAGGTGCTCAAGGCCCAGCTGGACCGCTACCAGGGCGTCGACTACAAGGACCGCTCCGGCCACGTCTCCCAGCCCGTCGTCAACGACATCGCAGCCCTCAGCCGCTTCACCGCCAACAGCCAGTGGGCCGACCTCGTGGGCCACATCGGCTACGACGCACAGCACCGCGAGGTGTTCAACTTCGGCAAGCACAAGGGCAAAACGGTCGAGCAGATCTTCGAGCAGGAACCTTCCTACTACGACTGGATGATGAAGTCCGACTTCCCCCTCTCCACCAAAAAGCTCATCACCCAGATCTGGGACCGTCGCAAACAGAAAAAACTCGACGCCCTGAAATCCCATTTCGGCTCCAAATAACGCCTCCGGAACCCGGATTGGAAATCAACGTGTTACAAGTATAAAACGGCACTTAACCCATTGGTTGAGTGCCGTTTCTGCGTTTAGTGAATATTTTCGGTGTCTGTAACAGGCACATAATCAGTATCATCTCCCTACCAACTCCCACCCAACTCCTACCCATGTCCTACCATGGTGGGAGATGGTAGGGTGTTGGCAGGTGGATGGTGGGGTCAGAAGTGGATGGCGAAGCCTATCTGGTGCATGCCGTCGGCGCCGGCGGAGGGGCGGTAGGTGGGCAGGAGGTCGACGAAGAGCTCCCATGTGATGCCGCCGGAGAGGAGTCCGCCGCTGTTGCTGGCCAGGCAGGTATTGGCCAGAGCCAGGCGCAGCTGGAAACAGCTCAGGAGGTTGATGTTGCTGTTGCTGAGGTTGTTGCCGGACGCGTTGCTGATTTGGTCGATGATGTTGAGCCGGGGGGTGAGGGTGATGTCCAGGTGGTTGGAGAAGGCTCGTGCCCAGCGGTTGCGGGGACGGAACTGGACGGTGAGTGGCAGGGCCAGATAGGCATGCTCGAGGGTGGTCAGGCGGTGGTCGACGGTTGGCGAGGGGTTGAAAACGAGACTGTTGCCGTTGGTCGTTACATCGTAGGCCATCAGGTGGAAGTCGAAGCCCCAGCCGGCGTCGGCGAAGAGACGCCACCGCGGGGAGAGCGGGGCCTTCAGCAGGCGGATGTTGAAGTTGACGTCCACATAGAGGGTCGACGTGTAGGGGCTGCGCGGACCGGTGTGGGTCACGGCGCCGACGCGGCCGCCGATGAGGAGCGTGTGGGCATAGTTGATGTCGTGCCACCAGTGGTGCGGCACCACCGCCAGGCTGTCGGCCTGCAGGCGTTGCACTTTGACCCGTTCCCGATGGCGTTCGTCGACGAGGAACTGGCGGCAGCGCAGGGAGCCTATCTCCACCCGGGAGCCCTCGTCGCGGCATTCCACGCCGAGGTCGCCGTCCGCTTCAAGGTAGTCGATTTCCAGCCGGGAGTTGCGTCCGGCCACCATGACCGCGGCGGCGCGGGGACCTTGGCTGCGCAGCTGCATGTGGAGGGTGTCCAAGTGCACGTGGCCTGTGGCCATGACGGCGTCCAGCGGCTCGGGGTAGCGAACTTCGACCGTTGTGCCGGGAGGCATGGTGCGGTTGGTGAGGATGTGGAGTTTGTCGCCGTCGAGCGCGACGACGGCGGGCTCCTTGCCTTCGGCGAAGTAGTAGGGGCAGGGGGTGACCACGGCGACGCGCGTCGAGTCCTCGCCGGGGGTGTGGACGAGGCGGAGGGTCCAGCCCTCGACCACGGTCAGCTGGCGGATGGCCACGGGGAAGGCCTGCTCGATGACGTAGAGGTCGTCCTGTGCACTTGCAGAAAATTGAATAATAAAGAATAGAATTGTTGAAAAGAGGGTCTTTTTCATGGCGCTATTTTTTTAGGGGAATGACGATGTTGGAGGTGAAGTTGATGCTGTCGGGGATGTCGAGGTAGTGTGCAATGAGGGGCGACACCTTCGGGCGTTCCGGCTGCCTTGCCGTTTCGGCCAGGAGGGTGCCGCGGCGGCGATGGATGCGGGGGGTGGCAGGGGCTGGGGGAATAGGCTCTATAGTTTCTATAATCTTTATAGTATCTATAGTTCCTATAGTATCTATAGTTCCTATAGGTTTTATATATTCTATAGTTCCTATATTTTCAATAGCTTCTATCGTTTCTATCGCCTCTATTGTATCTATCGCTTTTATAACCTCTTCGGCCTCTGCCACAAGCATCGGCTCTTTTTCCTCGCTGCGAAGCAAAGGCGTCAGCCCCAGCAGGCCAATCATCACGGCGGCGGCGATGGTCCAGCCCAGCCAGCGGCGGTGGCCTGCGGTGGCGGCGGCGATGGCCTTCTGCTGGCGTTGGTTCTCCTCCTGCCAGCGTTTGGCGTCGAACAGTTGTTGCAATTCTTTATCTTCCATGGGGAATCAGTTTTTAGTGTTTAGTGTTTAGTTTTTTTAGTGTGCTTATGGCGCGCGAGAGGGTGGTGTAGACGTTGGCGCTGCTCATGTTCAGCTCCCGCTGCATCTCCTCGTGGCTCAGTTGTTGGATGTATTTCAGGTGGATGGCCCTGCGTTGCACCTCGGGCAGGCGCTCCATGAGGCGGTCCAGCGTGGCGGCGCGTTCCTCCAGCAGCTCGGCCTCGCGGCGGGCGTCGTCGTCGCTCGTCTCGGCCAGGCTGTCCAGCGGTTCGGTGGGGCGCCGCTGGCGGAGCAGGTCGACGCAGTGGTTCTTCAGGGTCTGCATGGCAAAGGCTTCGGGTGCCACATGGCGTGCCAGCTTGCGGCGTTGCTCCCACAGGCGTGCGTAGGTCTCCTGCACGGCGTCCGCGGCCTCCTCCTTGTCGCCCAGCAGCCGCTCGGCCACCATGCGCATGGTGGGCTGCAGAGGCAGGAGGGTGTCGAGGAATCGGCGTTGGGTCATGGGTGGGCGGTTTGTTTACAACTATATAACGTAAAAAGGCGTAAAATCTTACAAAAAAATGGGCATCTTGTAAAAAAGATGCCCATTTTTGCCTTGCGAGGGAATGGTCAGAAGACGAATCCGAGTCCGAACATGCGTGTCTGTGGCGCTTCGGCCGAGGAGCGGAAGGAGGGCAGGAGGTCGATGTAGAACTCCACTTTGTCCAGTCCTCCTATGTTGCAGTTGAGGCCTATGGCTGCGCGGATATTGAAGCGGCTGAGGATGTCGACCCGCTCGCGGTCGGTGCTCCAGTGGCTGTCCTCGTCGAGGCTTTTGGTCACGAGGCGGGGTTTGAAGTTGAGCGTGGGGGTGAGGGTGGCATAGAGTCCGCGGAAGGGGCCGCCTAAGTGGGTGTAGCTCCACTTGCCGAATCCGAACTTCAGAGTGACGGGCAGCCCGATGGACCACCAGTAGAGACTCTGACGCGGCGGCGTGGCGCCATAGCTGGGGTCGAGCACAAGGCTGCTGCCGTCGACCTTCACCGCATTGTCGAGCTGCAGGATGCTGTAACTGACATCGAGGCCGATGTTCCAGGCGAAGTGGCGGCTGAGGGACATGTCGTTGGAGGTCATCCGTATGTGGCCTGTGAGGCCATAATTGGTGTTGTATGGCGAGCCGTAGCGGCTGTCGTTCAGTATTGGCTGGGCCAAGTCGATGCCAAAATTGAGGTTGATGTAGCGCAGTTTGTACTCCTTGGCAGGTTCGAGGGTTCGAGGAGCGGTGGTCTTCACGTCGCCCTCGGTCACGCGGCTGTTGCGGTAGTTCCAGATGTAGAGTTGTTTGCCACGGAAGCAGCGCAGGTCGAGGGTGGCATCGTGGACAGCGAAGGTGGTGGTGCCGGGATTGACCATCGAGTCAATCACCACCACGGCGCCACTGTCGATGTCGAAGTCGAAGTGGACAGAGTCGCTGACCCAGCGGTCGACGGTGAGGCGGGCACCCGGCTTGAGCTCTATGCGTTCCAGGGGCTGCGAGGTGAAGAGTTCCACCACCGTGGTGCGCGGCATCCACTGGTTGGCTTTCAATTCGTACCAGCCGTATTCGCTCCGTTTGCGTTTCTGTGCCTCCATCAGTGTGGGTTCCATGCCCTCTTCGAAGAATTCGGCGCACGGGGTGGTCACCACCAGCCGGGTGGGGGTGCCCTCGGGACTTTGGACGAGGCGGACGTCCCAGCCGGGGTTGACTATCACTTGGACGACCTTGAAGTCGTGGTCGAACGTCTGCTCTATCTGGTAGAGGTCCTGCGGTTGAACGGGTTGGGCTTTGACTTCGGCAATGATGCCGATGCTGACGATGGCGAGCAGGAGGGACACTTTGGCAATGTCGCCGAGAATGGATGCTATGCGTTTCATGATATGCTGTGTTTTAAACGGTTTGTATTAAAGATTGAAGGTTGTCAGGTTGAACGGGGTGTCGGTCTCGGTGCCGAATGCGCTGGCCAGGAAGTTCTGGAAGTCGCTGGGCATGGGCTGGACGGTCTCGATGTTGCTGCTGTTGACCATGCTTGTGCTGGTGCGGCGGTGGATGCGTGGGGCGTTGGAGGCCGGAGGCTCGGGAGTGGCGTTGTCGGCCAGTTCGATGGCGGGGGGGGCGATGGTGGGTGTCGCCGGCTCCTCGCCGGCTTCGGTCTCTTTCGTCTCCGGCTCGGGCAGGGCCTCCTCCTCGGCGGCGGCAAGGACTGTGGCGGTGGAGTGGAAGGTTTTAGCGGGCTTCGGGTTTATAGTTTCTATATTTCCTATAGTTTCTATAGTTTCTATAGTATCTATAATTTCTATTGCCTCTCCGGCCTCTGCCACCAGCACCGGCTGCTCGCCTGCTCTGCGGAAAAGGCTGGGCATTGTCAGCAGCACCAGGGCTATGCTGGCGGCTATTCCCGCTGCCCATACGGGCCACAAGCGGCGGCTTTTGGCGGGAGCTGCGGGGGCTGCTGCGGCCTCGAGCTGCTGGCGCAACTCCTCCTGGCGGCGGCGGTTGGCCTCGGTGGTGCGCTTGGCGGCGAAGAGTTCTTGAAGTTCCTCGTTTTCCATATCTTTGTTTCCTTATTTAATCATTGATTTCAGTGCACTCATGGCGCGCGAGAGGGTGGCGTAGACGTTGGTGCTGCTCATGCCCAGGCGGCGTTGCATCTCCTCGTGGCTGACGCCCTCGATGTATCGCATCGTCACCGCCTCGCGCTGGCGCTCCGGCAGCTGGGCCATCATGGTGTCCAGCCGTGCGGCGCGTTCCTCGGTGAGGGCCACCTCCTCGCGGATGGCGTCGTCGTCGACGGCGTCGAGGAGTTCGATGCGGTCGGTGGCAATGTCGCGGCTCTTGCGGAGGAAGGATATGCAGCGGTTCTTGAGGCTCTGCATGGCGTAGGCGCGGAGGTCGCGCACATGCTCCAGCTCGTTGCGGCGCTGCCAGAGGTCGATGACGGTTTCCTGCACGGTGTCCTCGGCGTCGGCCTCCGAGCGCAGCAGCTTCTCAGCGGTGAGCTGCAGGGCGGGCTGGAGGGCCATCAGGGTGTCGAGGAGTGCTTCTTGTGCCATGTTTGTTGTCCGTTGTTTGCCCTATTGACGCAAGAAGTGCTGAAATCTTACAAAAAAAGTGAAAAAAGTTTTTTTATTTTATCCTGCAACCTATAATCTCGATGCGGCGGGCCAAGGCGGCAGGCAGACCGTAGACGGGGTCCTGCGAGGTGCTTTCGGTGGTGGGCTCCACAGCTCCGTGAGGTTTCTGCTCGATGAAGAGGCGACCCTCGACGAGGGCATCCTCGAAGACTCCCCCGCGCCACGTGCGTATCATATTAATAAAACTGCCTATGCGGCGACGCGAGAGGTTGAGGTTGTAGTCGCTGCGGGCCAGCGGGCTGGCGTAGCCGGCAATGGTGATGGTGATGCTGTGGCCTGCGTCCAGAAGGCTCTCCACGTACTCCAGCAACTCTTCCGTGCGGTTGTAGTTGCCCACCACGCAGGTGTCGAAGAAGAGGGCCATCATGGCCGAGTCGTCGGCGTTCTGCTGGCGGCCTATGTATTCGTTGCGCAGCGCGGCATAGCGCCGCTGGCAGTCGGGGTAGGAGGTCTTGGTCACCACCTCGCGGCTCTGCGGGTCGGGGTCGTCGTTGTGGAAGTAGAGGAACAGGGGGAACATGAACCTCAGCACGCGCTGCTGGATGGTGTCGATGTTCTCCACCACGGTGTCCACCACCGGCACCTCGACCACAAAGCCCGAGTCGAGGCCCCAACGGTAGAGGTCGTTGCAGCAGGTGGAGTCGGTGAGGAAATAGCTGTCGCTGCGGTTGGACGAGAGGTATCCGCCCACGGGGCGTCCGCTGAGACTGTCGTAGTCGGTGATGTTGAAGTAGAGGTCGTTCTGTTCGCTGTTGAGGCAATGGCATACGACCTCGGCCTTCTGCCAGGTGTTGCGCTGCCCCTGGGAGCAGTAGATGTCATGGCCGCCCTTGCCCCCCTCGCGGTCGCTGCTGAAGTAGAGCACGCCATTGCGCTGGTCGTAGAAGGGTGTCAGCTCGTCGGCAGCGGAGTTGACCATCGGCCCCAGGTTGACGCACTCGCCGCTCTTGCCGTTCTTGACGATGGTGTACCAGATGTCGTTGCCGCCCAGGCCTCCCGGACGGTTGCTGACGAAGTAGAGTATCACCGTGCTGTCCGCCAAGCGGCCCACGGCGGGCTGCGTCGAGGTGTAGCCTTTCATGTTCACTGGCCCTTTGAGCCTGACAGGCTTCTCCCAGCCACGGCGTTTCTTCTTTTTGGCGAAGAATATCTCGCAGTCGAGGGTCTCCACGTCGCCACGGGTGAAGTAGAGGTCCTGGCTGAGGGGGTCGAGGGCTATGTTGCCCGTGTGGTCGCGTTTGCTGTTGATACCCCAGCGGTCGAGTTTGGGACGGGCCACCTTGCCGCTCTTGGCAATGCGGGCCTGGTAGACTTGCATCACGCCGCCGCCCATGTCGAAGTGTCGGTTGGTCTTCACCTTGGGCGGCATCGACGAGTAGACCATCACCGTGTCGCCCACACGCAGGGCGCCGGTCTCGCTGCCGGGGGTGTTGAAGGGTTTCTCCAGGTGCACCACGCGGTATTGGCCCCAAGCCGAATTGAAAATTGAAAAATGAAAATTGAAAAGGAGGCTGACGCAGAACGTCAACTTAATCATCCGTTTAATGTACCCTGATAATTTCATTTTTCAATTCAATTCAGATAATCGGGCAGGGCAGTGCACCGCGGCGGATGCCGTCTTTTTTGCCTATCTTGTAAATGACACCTATCTCGAAGGCTCCCAGCGTGTGGCTGGCTTCGGCGAGGGTGGAGAGGTTGGCGTCGTAGCTCAGGCCGAAGATCCACGACGTCCACTCCACCGCCAGGTTCACCGACAGGGCATCGCCGTGCCTGCCCAGCAGTCCGGCGCTGAAGGCAAGGTAGTTGCGGGGACGCTCGTTGAAGTACCATTTCAGGTCGGCGCCGTAGACCAGTTCGGAGAACTCCTTCTGCATCTGGAATCCCACCACGGGCAGCACGCTCCACTGCGGATGAAAGCGCCATTCGGCACGCGCATAGGCGTTCCAGCGGCGGCTGAGGCGGGTGTCGCTCAGGCCCAGATAGGAGATGTCGGGCTCGTTGATGTTGCGCACCGAGAGGCCGGCTTTGGTATAAAGCTCGTCGTGTATCTGCCAGAACCACGCCGCGCCGACCCCGAGGGTGGGGTAGAGGGCTTTCTCGCGCACGAAACTCTCGGTGCCGTCGGCCAGGTCGATGTCCTCCACGTTGAAGCCCACCTGCCCCACGCCGCCTTCGACGCCGAGGGAGACGAGGTGTTCGCCGTCGCCCAGGGCCTGGAAGTAGGAGAGGATGGCGCTGGCCGAGGTGGAGCCGTAGTTCAGCTGGCCGGCACGGTCGTTGCTCACCCAGGCTCCGATGCTGAGGCCGTTGTGGTTGCGCTTGCTGCGCGTCAGGCTCAGCTCGGCGGTGGCGCTGATGGTCTGGAAGGGGGTGCTGACGGAGGCCCACTGGTTGCGGTAGATGACGCCGAAGCGCCCCACTCCGTCGAAGAACCCGCTATAGGCCGGATTGAACAGCAGCGGGTCCAGGTCCAGCATCGAGAAGTGAATGTCCTGGGCTTTGACCGAATTGAAGATTGAAGATTGAAAATTGAAAAGGATGCTGACGCACAACGTCAACTTAACCATTCCTTTTATGAACCCCGATAGTTTCAATTTTCAATATTTGATTCCCAATTCCCGTTTTATCGTGTGTAGGGGGGTAAAGATATGTCGGCGAATTCGCCTTTCAGGTACTTGAAATATCCGGCAATGCCCACCATGGCGGCATTGTCGGTGCAGAACTTGAACGGCGGTATGAAGGCCTGCCAGCGGTGCTTGTCGCAGATGCGCTGCAGCTCGCTGCGCAGGCGGCTGTTGGCGCTGACGCCGCCGGCGATGGCCACCTGGCGCACATTGTATTTCAGGGCCGCTTTCTCGACCTTCTTCAGCAGGAAGTCCACGATGGTCTTCTGGATGGAGGCGCAGAGGTCGGCCTTGTGTTTCTCGATGAAGTCGGGGTCCTCCTTCAGGCGGTCGCGCAGGAAGTAGAGGAACGACGTCTTGATGCCGGAGAAGGAGTAGTCGTAGCCCGCAATCTGCGGCGTGGCGAAATGGAAGGCGTCGGCGTTGCCCTCCTTGGCCAGGCGGTCGATGATGGGGCCGCCGGGGTAGCCGAGGTCCATGATCTTGGCGGCCTTGTCGATGGCTTCGCCGGCGGCGTCGTCGATGGTCTGTCCCAGTATCTCCATGTCGAAATGGCTGCGCAGCAGCAGTATCTGTGTGTGGCCGCCGCTGACGAGCAGGCAGATGAAGGGAAATTGAGGAGCGTTCCATGGAGCGCCGGCATCTTGCCGGCAGAAGTGGCTGAGCACATGCGCCTGCAGGTGGTTCACCTCTATGATGGGTTTCCCCAGGGCCTGGGCGAAGCTCTTGGCGAAGCTCACGCCCACCATCAGGCTCCCCATCAGTCCCGGCCCGCGGGTGAAGGCCACGGCGTCGATTTCCTCCTTGCCGATGCCCGCCTCGCGGATGGCGCCGTCCACCACGGGTATGATATTCTGCTCGTGGGCGCGGCTCGCCAGCTCGGGCACCACGCCGCCGTATTGCTCGTGAACTTTCTGACTGGCAATGACATTGCTCAGCAGCACATCGTCTCTCAACACTGCCGCCGACGTGTCGTCGCAACTTGATTCTATAGCCAATATAGTAGACATATCTTTAGTAAAAAATCAAAATGCAAAAATACGAAATCCCCCCGACATGGCCAAATAAAAAATCGTCACCCCATAAAAACCAACCCCACCGCACCCCTACCCAAGAGGTGTCCGATACGGCATATCTTATATTGTTTTTATATTGTTTACATATTGTTC
>DGTB01000217.1:0-148 GCA_002394185.1 Bacteroidales bacterium UBA4347
GCCTTCAGCATCACGCGCTGTAGGTCGCTGCCCGCGTCGGGCTCCGTGAGGTCCATGCTCATGGTCTCGCCGGCGCAGATGCGGGGAATGTATTTCTGACGCTGCTCCTCGCTGCCGAACTCGTAGAGGGTGTCGATGCAGCTCTGCA
>DGTB01000217.1:207-23335 GCA_002394185.1 Bacteroidales bacterium UBA4347
AGGCTCCAGATGTTCTGGAAACCGGCGTCGGCGGCAGCCACCACCTCGCTCATCATCGAGAACACGGCATTGGGCAGGTTCAGTCCGCCGTAGCGGCGCGGCATGCTCACGCCGTAGAGGCCGGCCTTGCGCGTCTGCTCCAGGTTCTCCACGGTCTTCGAGGCGTACACCATGCGGTTGTTCTCCAGGTGCGGACCCTCGAGGTCCACGCTCTCGGCGTTCACGGCCAGCGTGTTGGCCGCCACGTCGCCCGTAATCTCGAGCACACGCTTGTAGTTCTCGATGGCGTCCTCGTAGTCCACGGGGGCGTAGTCGATGCCCTTGGCGGCATCTTCAAAACCTTTTTCTCTCAGTTCAACAACTCTCCGCATCTCCGGATGCGAGAGGTGGAATTCCATTTCAGGATGGTCGCTATAGTAATTTGCCATAATTATTTGCTGTTCTGACGGTAATACTTAATCATCTTGGGGACAACCTCTTCCACCGTGCCGGTAATCACGTAGTCGGCAATTTTGTTGATGGGGGCGTCGGGGTCGCTGTTGATGCTGATGATGATGCCGCTGTCCTGCATGCCCGCGATGTGCTGGATCTGGCCGCTGATGCCGCAGGCGATGTATACCTTCGGGTGCACCGTGATGCCCGTCTGGCCAATCTGGCGGTCGTTGTCGATCCATCCGGCGTCGACGGCGGCACGGCTGCCACCCACTTCGCCGTGGAGCACTTTGGCCAGCTCGAAGAGTTGGTCGAAGCCCTCCTTGCTGCCCACGCCATAGCCTCCGGCAACCACGATGGGCGCGCCCTTGAGGTTGTGCTTGGCGGCTTCCACATGGTGGTCCAGCACCTTGACCACGAAGGCCTCGGGGCTGACATATTTCTTCACCTCGGGATAGACGACCTCTTTCTTGCAGGCGCCGTCGTAGAGGGCCTTCTGCATGACGCCGCTGCGCACCGTCGCCATCTGCGGACGGTGGTCGGGGTTCACGATGGTGGCCACGATGTTGCCACCGAAGGCGGGACGGATCTGATACAGCAGGTTCTCATACACCTTGCCGCTCTTCTTGTCTTCGTAGGGTCCGATTTCCAGCTGCGTGCAGTCGGCAGTCAGGCCGCTGGTGAGGCTGCTGCTCACGCGCGGACCCAGGTCGCGTCCGATGACGGTGGCGCCCATCAGGCAGATCTGCGGCTGCTCCTCTTTGAAGAGGTTCACCACGATGTCCGTATGCGGGGCCGACGTGTAAGGGAAGAGTTCGGGAGCGTCGAAGACAAAGAGTTTGTCGACGCCGTAGGGGAGTATCTGCTCCTCCACCTTGCCCTTGATTCCGGTGCCGATGACCACGGCATGGAGCTCCACGCCGAACTCGTTGGCCAGCTTGCGGCCTTTGGTCAGCAGCTCCTGGCTCACTTCGCGCACCTCCGTGCCCTCGATTTCAATATATACAAATACGTTGTTCATACTTTCTATTGTGTTATTGTGTTATCGCGTTAATGTGTCAGTAGCTGGCGCATCAGCACTAACGCATTTACACATTAACGCACTCACGCATTATCCAATAATTTTGTTGGCCAGCAGCTCTTGGATGAGGCTGTTGATGTTATCGTCGCTGCCGTCCATGGTCTTGCTTTCCTTGGCCTGGAAGGCGATGCTCTGCACCTCCTTCACCTTGGTGGGCGAGCCGCTCATGCCGCATTGGCTGGCATCGCCGTCCACGTCGGCCACGCTCCATTGCGTCAGGTTCAGGTACGGGCGTTCGGCGCGCAGACCCTTGCGGGCGTCGTCGTCGGCCACCTCGAGGGGGCAGGCGGCATATTTGTACTTCATCACCAGCTTGGCGTTGGCCGGGCGGCACTCCGCGGCGCTGCCGTTCACCGTCACCACCAGGGGCAGCGGAGCCTCCACCACCTCCACGCCGCCGTCAATGAGTCGGCGGATGGTGGCCTTGCCGTTCTCTATCTTGAGGATTTCCTCGGCGTACGTCACCTGGTTCAGACCAAGCTTCTGCGCCACCTGCGGACCCACCTGCGCCGTGTCGCCGTCGATGGCCTGGCGGCCGCCGATGACGAGGTCGACGTTGCCTATCTTCTTGATGGCCGTTGCCAGCGCGTAACTCGTCGCCAGCGTGTCGGCACCCGCAAACAGGCGGTCTGTCAGCAGCCAGCCCGTATCGGCTCCGCGGAACAGTCCTTCGCGGATAATCTCGCCGGCGCGCGGCGGACCCATCGTCAGCAGGCCTACTTCCACATCGGGCTGCTGCTCTTTGATGCGGAGCGCCTGCTCCAATGCGTTCAAATCCTCGGGGTTAAAAATGGCCGGCAGCGCGGCACGGTTCACCGTACCCTCCGCCGTCATAGCATCCTTGCCAACGTTCCTTGTATCAGGAACTTGTTTCGCAAGTACAACAATCTTCAAACTCATATTTTTAACAAATTTTAAAGTGCAAAGATACAAACATTTTTCGAAACTTTAACAAAAAAAGTGCTCCCAAGGCTCTTTTTTAACATTTCATCGCCCCTCGGAGGGGCTGTGTCCCCATGCGGGTCGCTGCGTAAGCAGATTGTTGGGAAGGCTCTACTGAATCTCAACAGGTCCTGGCCCTGCGGGCAGAAATCCATAAATCCTACAGATTTTTGCGCTTCGCGTAGCCGCCGAAGACGGAATAATTTACAAGATTTACAAGATTTAGCGATGCCGAAGGCGAGTGGGTGAAGTATGGATTTTTCAGAAGCTGTCATTTGGATTTGCTTTGCGTAAGACTTCCGCTGCTCCCCGCCCGTAGGACAACTAGTACCCAACTCCGTGACAACGAGCAGGTAACTCCCTTTTGGTTTCGGTTGAGTTTCGGTCCGGTATCGGTCTCATTACGGTCTCTTTTTGTCTTCTCTCTTGTTCCCCTGCGCTCTTTGACTTTGCAAAGATATAACTTATAAATCAAAAATAGAACCCGTCGCCCGATCAAACAAAACAATTGCGGCAACACATACTAAAAACATAAAATAATCGTTATTTTTACATGACAGACAGCAGTATGACATACGATTATGACATCGGCGGTTTGGACGCCCTGTACCACTCCGACCCCCTCGGCAGCGCCAGCTGGAAGAAAGAAAGGTTTGGTAAACCTTTCGCCAGCGAGCGAGCCGATGAGGCGAGGAGCGGAATACTCAACAACACAAATAACACTGTGCAACATCTCCAGTACCTGCCCTACGGCGCTCCCTTTGTCGACCAACGCACCACAGGGTACCACGAACGTTTCCGGTTCACCGGCAAAGAACGCGACAAGGAAACCAGCTACGGCTACTTCGGGGCAAGATATATGGATCACGAGCTGATGACGATGTGGCTCTCCGTCGACCCGATGGCGGACAAGTATCCGAGCATTTCGCCGTATGCCTACTGCGTTTGGAACCCAGCGAAGTTGGTGGATCCGGATGGAAATGACTGGTATGAGGCTAAAGATGGAAGCATCAAATACACCACAAATTACAATTCATCAATGGGGAAGTACCTTGGCAAGAAAAATAATTTTTTCTTCTCAGATAATGAGTCGCAATAAGGGATAATGGTGTGAAAAACATAATTTGACAATTATGAGAATTCTTTTTTTATTCTTAATTATTACAGCATTGCAGCTATCCTCCTGCACAAATCGTCAGGAGACAGTCCCTGATGGCTCTATTGTGGACACAACAGATGAGTTGTTGGTCATCCAAGACGACAGTGGAGAGTATGAGAGATGTGAAGGCTGTTGGGAAAACCCGTATGTTGAAGATGTCGAGGGCGACCCCGATTTTTTCAAAAAAATCGAGAACGGAGATACAAATGCTTTTGAGACCTTTTGTCAGTACACCACATACACTTACAAACGTGAGGATATCTCTAAAGTCATCAAATATGCGCTTTTGCTAGAAAGAAAATACCATTATACCTACGGCTACCATTATGCAGCAGAAGGTTATGTTTTGCTTTACGAGAAAGACCATCACCTATCTGATTCCGATAAAAAGAAATTGGTGTCGTATTGTTGGAAATCCTATTACAAAGATAACAAGCTAAAGTCGGTGTATCGCTTGCGGAATATTTATAAAGGAGGTCTTGACCCTTCTATGCAGGATGAAGAGCAATACCAAATTTGTGACAGCATTATCAATACGTGGAAAAAGAAAAGTTGTCGGTAAAAGTACTTACTTTGTCCCTACCAAATACCTACCATCTCCCTACCAACTCCCACCACAGTGGGAGATGGCAGGGTGTTCGTCGGGCCGAAAAACGTCGATTTAACGATTGTTAAGAAAATGGAGGGTGTTTCGCAGGCTGGTAGCCTGCGCTTCTTTTTTTAACGACAACATAGACAACGGAGACAACGGGCACACCGCAACATGCGGTGTGCTCCGGGGGTGCGGCAGCTGTTGTTTGTGTTGTCATTATTAGGGTTAAGGGTTATAGGTTATGGGTTATGGAGTTTACAGGCTGCAGCCTGCGTTCCAATGTTTGCCGGCGGGACGCCGGCGCTCCATTGAAAGAAAATTGTTTTTATCGCCGCCGTTTCCAAAATTTTTTGTATCTTTGCAGTCGCTAACGAATCAAAAACACACCGAAATATGAAAGTAAGAGAACTTGTTGAAAAACTGAACCTCAAAGTGTTGAGTGGCGAGAAAGGTCTCGACCGCGACATCGACGGATGCTATGTCAGCGACCTCCTCAGCGACGTCATGGGCAATGCCGAGATGGGCAACGTGTGGGTGACCCTCCAGACCCACAAGAACGTCATGGCCATCGCCTCCCTCAAGGAGCTGGCCTGCGTCATCCTCGTCAAGGGCCTCACCGCCAGCGAAGACACCGTAGAGCAGAGCAATGAGGAGGGCATCCCCTTCCTCAGCACCGACATGCAGACCTACGAAACCGTCGGTAAAATCTACCAGCTGCTGAACTGCTAAAGTGTCTTTCTCAAAAACACAAAGGCCAGAATGACGACAACAATGACAACATAAACAACAGCTGGCGCACCCCGTAAGCAAACCGCATGTTGCGGTTTGCCAGTTGTCCTAGTTGTCTCTGTTGTCTTAAAAATAAAACGCATCATGCCGATTGCTCCGTTCAAAGCCGACCTGCACATCCACACGGTGCTCTCGCCGTGCGGCGACCTCGAGATGTCGCCCACGGCCATCGTCGAGCGTGCCCTGGCCCGCGGGCTGGACATGATAGCCATCAGCGACCACAACACCACGCGGCAGGTGAAGGTCACCCAGCGCATCGGCAAGGAGAAGGGCCTCTTCGTCCTCGGCGGCGTGGAGGTGACCAGCCAGGAGGAGACGCACTGCCTCTGCTATTTCCGCGACGACGCCCAGCTCGACGCCTTCCAGCTCTTCCTCGACGAGCATCTGCCCAAGATCGAGAACGATGTCGACCGCTTCGGCTACCAGCTCATCGTGGACGAGAACGAGGAGATTGTCGGCGAGGAGGAGTACCACCTGCTGAACGCCATCGATGTCGACATCGACGGCATCTACGACGAGGTGCACCGCATCGGCGGCCTCTTCGTGCCGGCGCACATCAACAAGGGCACCACCTCGCTCATGAGCCAGCTGGGTTTCGTGCCGCCGGACCTCCGCGCCGACGGCCTCGAAATCAACTTCCGCATCACCAAGGAGGAGATACTGAAGAAGTTCGCCTACCTCAAGCGTTTCAACTTCATTACCGACAGCGACGCCCACTTCATCGACAACGTGGGCGACGTCTACAACCTCGTCTACATGGAGCACCGCACCTTCGACGAGTTCGCCATGGCCCTGCGCGGCGAGGAAGGACGCTGGATAGACACGATGTACTTCCGCGAACACAAACTGAGAAAAATAATATAGTTGGTTTTAAGCTTTAAGTTTTAAGTTTAAGTTTTTTATGAAAAGAATTTCGATCATACTCATAGCCTGCCTGATGATGGCCGCCGCCGCAGCGCAGCCCGGCCACCACGGACGCACCCCCCGTCCGCAACGCTACACGGTCTCCTTCCAGTCGCAGCACGGCGAGTCGTTCAATGTCTTCATGGACGGCGAGCTGATGAACCGCATGCCGCAGAGCCGTGTGATGGTCAACGATGTCTCCGACCGCACCCACGAGGTGGTGGTGGTCCTGAAACGCCCTGTCCAGAAGGCCGCCGTCCTGCAGCTCCTGCCGGGCGAACCCAGCGTGGTGGTGAATGTGAACTTCGACGAGCGCACGGAGACGCTGTCGCTCTACACGCCGTCGCACAACCGCGCCGAGAGTCGCGTGGTGACCTATCAGGAACCCTCGCCGCGTCCGGAACACCACAAGGTACGGCCCGAGCCTCCCGCTCCCCAGCCTCCGATGGAACCCGAAATCCGCCGTGCCACCGAGGAGGACGTGGCCGCCATGGTGCTGAGAATGAAGAACCAGAGCTTCGACAGCGACCGTCTGGCCCTGGGCAAAGTCATCGTGGCCTCGTCGAACCTCACGGCCAGCCAGATTGCCCGCCTCGCGGAGACCATCGACTTCTCTTCTTCGCAGGTCGACTTCCTCAAGTACGCCTACAACTATTGCATCGACAAGCCCAACTACTACCAGACCGTGGACATCCTCACTTTCAGTAGCGACAAGAAGAAGGTCCTGGACTATATCGCTACGCAGAAGTGAGGCGTAGAGGTGTAGAGTTTTTGTAAAAAAAAAAGGAGAGAGGGGAGAATTGTTGTTCTCCCCTCTCTCTTTTGTTTCTCGATGTGAGTTTTTTTTAGAAGAAGATGACTTTCTTGGGGAAGATGCCGGCTTCGGCGGAGAAGCGTTTGGCACCGGAGAGGGAGTAGCAGTGGACGTCGCCATTGGCGCCGGAGATGCTCTCGGTGACGTAGATGTCGCCATTGGCGGGGTTGATGTCGAGGCCATAGGGGCTGGCCACTTCGTTGAGGAAGCTGAGGGGGATGTTGGTAAGGGTGGTGGGGTCGAGGGAGAAGAATCCCACGGTCTGGTTCCAGTTGCCATCGGCGCCTTCGACCCAGGTGGAGGCGTAGGCGTAGATGGTGCCGTTGTAAATGGCTGCGCCGGCGAGCTCGGTATAGGTCTGTGTGACCTCGAGGCTGTTCACATCGACGATGGCGGAGCCGCCTAAGACGTCTCCGTAGTTGCCGGAGTAGGCGACGAGAATTTTATTGTCGTTGATTTTCTTTACCATGCCGGGGTTGAGGCCGACGGTGACCTTCTGGGGGTTGGCGAAGGAGGCGAGGTCGACGACATAGAGGACGCTGTCGTAGGACATGTAGTCGGCAGTGACCTGGCTGGCGACGAAAGCTTTACCCTGTGCGATGGCGATGCCTTCAGGGTGGAACTCGCCGAGGGTGCAGGTGGCCTCGATTTCGAGGGTGGCGGTGTCGATGCGGACGACGGAGCAGGGGTTATAGCAGGTGACATAGAGTTTGCCGCCGTCGGCAGCGATGTGGCGTGGGTTGCGGCTGCCCATGTCGATGCGGGTGGAGGCGCCAGTGGCGGGGTCAATTACCTCGAGACTGTTGGAGTAGGTGACGGTGGCATAGACCTTGGAACCGTACTTGAGGATGTCCTGGGCGACGTCGCCGAGGGGGCGGTTGTCGTTGGCTTTCTCGAACCAGTCGGCGTAGGTGTCGCCGTTGAGGGTGTTGAGGCCGGTGATGGAGGCGTTGCTGCCGCCCCAGCTGCCTTCGTTGAGCACGAGGGCGTTGACGGTGGTTTCGCTGGTGGTGTTGTCATTTTCCTTTTCGCAGGCCACCATGCAGAGGGCGATGAGGCCAATGGTGAGCAGTCTTGTGACGTGTTTCATGTTGCGTTGTTTTTTTTGTTTATAATATTGAATAATTTAAAAATCGTAGGTTAGTGCGAGGCGCCAGTTGCGTCCCATCATGGGGTAGGAGCGTACCACCTCGTATTGGACATCGAAGAGGTTGAGCAGTTGTGCGCGGACGGCGAGGGTACCGATGCGGAGGTCGAATTTGCGGTCGGCTGAGATGGAGATGTCGCAGTAGGCAGGCAGGCGCCATTTGTCGATGTTCTGCTGTGTGCTGTAGCGGTCGCCGACGACCATGGCTGAGAGGCCGAGATTGACCCATGAGTTCTCCCACCGGAGGTTGCCGCCGCCTGAGTGCCGGGGGGTGTAGACAATCTGGTGGCCGTAGAATTTGTTGTTCTCGTCGGTGAGGTCCACGGCGTGCTGGAAAGAGTAAGAGAGCTGGCAGCTGAGGGATGAGAGTTGGATGTTGAGGGTGGCGTCGATGCCGAGGATGTCGACTCGGCCGATGTTGTCGGTAGTCCAGTAGTACATGCTGTGCAGAGGGTAGGCAACGAGCTTGTCGGAGACGCGGTTGTAGTAGGCGTCGAGAGTGGCGGAGAGTTGACATTCGAGCGAGTCCAGAGGAATATTGTTGATGTGAGTGATGCCGATGTTGAACTGCCGTGCCTGCTCGGGGCGTAGGTTTTTGAACATGAGTTGGAAGAAGTACAGCTCGCCGAAGTTGGGGGCGCGGTAGCTCTCTTTGTAGAAGGCCCGGAGGGTGGCGGTCTGTCCGAGGTGGCACAGAAGGGAGAAGAATGGCGTCAGTCGTTGGTAGGACGGTTTTTCGGAGCGGTTGGCGATTTGGTCTGCGATAGAGGTGAAGACGGCATTGGCTTGCAGCTCCCACTGCGCGCCTGCGAAGGGGAATGTGGAGTGGAGGGCTGCGACGAGGGCGATGTTGCGACGGACGACGTTGGTCATGGTGTCGCGCGAGGGAGTGTTCTGGTTCTGCTGCGTGCTCACCAGGCCGCTGAGGCTTCCGTCGGCTGCGAGGTTGAGGTCGAGCCAGGGGGTGAGCGTACGGTTGAAGCTGCTGCTGAGGTAGGCTTCGCGCTGGCGGTAATCGTTGTCGGCGAAGGTGCCGGGGGTGGTGTCGCGGAAGGCGTCGTAGCTGCCCCGCACTTTGCCTAAGAGTTGCAGCTTCCATTTCTCGCGCTCAATGCGCCAGCGGGCCTGAGCAAAGGCCAGGTTTTCCTGTGTGTTTTGTCCCGAGACCACCTGTGAGTGCTGGTGTAGCGGGCCTGGCAGCTCGTGTTGCCCCCCCATGTAGTGCAGTTTGACGTTTAGGGTGTTGTCGTTGGCTATGGTGTAGAATAGGTTGCCGTCGGCCGTGAGCATTCCCACTGCGGAGTGTCTTCGGAGAATTTTCTCGGGGGCGCTGTCGTAGGGGAGGAAGGGGTAGTCGCCGTCAGAGCGGAGGAGGTTGAGGTAGATGCTGCTCTTCAGCCGGCGGTTCCATCGTTGTTGCCATGTGAGGGTGGGGGAGAGGAGTCCAAAGGAGCCTGCCTCGATGCCGGCGTGGATTTTGGTGTGCTCGCCGGGCCAGAAGGACGGTGCAGCGGTTTCCATGTTGAGCACGTTACCAGCGGCGTAGGCACGAGCGGAGAGGAGCGAGGACTGCTCCTGTCCTTGGCTGAGGCTGACGTAGGCGGTGTTGCCGAGGGTGTAGCGGCCGAGGTCGACCTGTCCGTTCTGCGAGTCGTCGACGGGGATGCCGTCGATGGTGACGGCCGAGAACTGGCTGCCGAGGCCGCGGGAGGAGACGGTCTTGACGCCCCCCACGCCGCCGTAGTCCTTCAGTGTCACGCCAGCCATCTGCTTGATGGCGTCGCTCAGCTGCACGGCCCCGAGGTGTTCGATGTGTTCGGCATCCATCACTTGTGTGGGTGCTGCGGTTCGCATTATGGAAGGTATTCGTTGGGTGGAGATTTCCACTTCATCGAGGCTCTGTCGTTTGATAGTGTCGTTGGTCTGTGCTGAAACCCAGTACGGGAGCAAAAGGAAGAGAATAAAGACCCTCGAGGGCAGGATGTTTGGGAGCAGGATACCGTGCCTGACATGCGTGTGGCGACGGCAAACAATAAACGATACTATGTATTCTACAACAATGCTCATTTTCATCAAAACGTCCTTTCCTCGAGGGCTGCTAATGATTGATTGTGGTTTTGGCAGGTCTTCTGACTTGTTCCTGACGTTTTTCGCGGCCTTCCCATGGTGTGTTTGAGACCACAGTGACTCTAATTGCGAATGTGTCCTAACTCGTTGGAACTCACAGCAGCGGGACTGTTCTGGATTTGCACCGGATTCCCTCTTGGCGCCCCTTTCAGGGCGACCAAAACCGATGCAAAGATACGTAAAAAAAATGATATTGATATTCTTTTTAGAAAAAAAACCTACGAGTGGTTTAATAATGTTTTTTTTAATTGATATATAATAGTTGATAAATAATATGATTGTTAGATTGAAACGTGGGGTGTATCGGGAGTCAAAACAAGATGTGAAAAATGCATTGCTATGCAATGTCGGCGAAGAAAAACCGCTGTTGAATTGAGGTGAATTTGGAGTACTGCTTTACATAATATGTTGATTGATAATATCGTTTTGGAAAGTGGATGTTTTTTTTTTTCAGACGGGTGTTTATTATTGAGATTTTGTGTATTTTTGCATCGTTTTTTAAGGTAGTTAAGATTATGGTTAAAGGTAAAACGTTTAAAAAAAAGAGTGAGTCGGGTTTGTCCAAGCCTCTTGTCGTGATGAAGTCCACCCTTGGGAGGTTGCCTGTATACTATTGTTATATTCAGGAAAGAATGAAGGAAGGCTTGGAGTATGTGTCGTCAAGTGCCATGGCAGAGAGTCTGTCTCTGAATCCAGTGTTGGTGCGAAAAGATTTGGCGAGTGTAAGTACGAGTCCTGGTCGTCCGAAACTTGGTTTCCGAACGGCGCAGTTGCTTCAGGACATGAAGAGCTATCTGGGCTATGACAATTACAACGAAGCGGTTTTGGTGGGTGTTGGTGGCTTGGGTAAGACGTTGTTGCAATATCCAGGTTTTAAGAACTATGGTTTGGATGTTGTGGCGGGCTTCGATGTTGACGATAAAGTGGTAGGACAGAGTGTTGGAGGCAAGCCTGTTTATCACGTATCGAAACTTGAACGTTTTGTGAGGCGATTGGGTGTGAAACTGGGTATTATAGCGGTGCCGGGGCCGCAGGCACAAGGGGTTGCAGATCTTTTGGTGGTCAGTGGCATCAAGGGTATATGGAATTTTGCGCCAGCGCATATCGACCTGCCGTCCGACGTGGCTATTCGCAACGAGAACTTGGCCGCCAGCCTGGCGGCGCTGTCGAAGTTAGTGTCGAAGGAGTGATAATCTCCTGTTCGCTTCGCCCACGAAATCTATAAATCCTGTAGATTTCGCCCTTGGTGTTGCTGCTATGCAGGTTGTTACGGTCTCGGATTATGCGAGGCGGGCCATGAGGTCGTTTTCGAGGGCGTCGGTGACGACGACGTCGACGAAATCGCCGGGGCGTATGGATTGAAGGCTTGAAGGTTTGATTGTTTGGGTGTCGATGAGCACTTCGTCGTCGACCTCGGGGCTGTCGTATTGTGTGCGGCCCACGAGGTAGTTGTCGTAGTGGCCGTCGACGATGACGCGAAGGGTCTGGCCGATGCGTTGTTGGTTCTTTTCGAGCGATATCTGTTCCTGGATGGCCATCAGCTCGCCGACGCGGCGATCCTTCTCCTGCTGCGGCACGTCGTCGGGCAGGCTGTAGGCTGCGGTGCCCTCCTCGGGACTGTAGGCGAAGCATCCCATGCGGTCGAAGCGGGCCTGGCGCACGAATTCCTTCAGCTCCTCGAATTCCTCCTGTGTTTCGCCGGGATAGCCGACGATGAGGGTGGTGCGGATGGCCACGTCGGGCAGTTTCTGGCGGAAGGTGTCGATGAGGCGCAGGGTGCCCTCGCGGTCGATGCCGCGCTGCATGGAACTGAGGATGCGGGAGTTGATGTGTTGCAGGGGGATGTCGATGTAGTTGCAGATGTTGGGGTGGCTGGCAATGGCGTCGATGGCGTCGATGGGGAAGGAGGTGGGGTAGGTGTAGTGGAGGCGTATCCAGGCGGCGCCGCTCTCGGTGGCCAGGCGGTTGAGCAGATCGCCGAGTGCGCGGCGGTGGTAGAGGTCGAGGCCGTAGTAGGTGGTGTCCTGCGAGATGACGATGAGTTCCTTGACGCCGCTGGCCACCAGCTGTTTGGCTTCGGCCACGAGGTCATCGATGGGGCGCGAGCGGTGGGCACCGCGGATGAGGGGTATGGCGCAGTAGGAGCAGGAACGGTTGCAGCCTTCGGCGATTTTGAGGTAGGCGTAGTGGTTGGGGGTGGAGAGGGAGCGTTGGGGTTCGGAGAGGCTGAAGTAGTCGGTGCCGTGCCATTCATCGACCTCGGGCATCTCGGATTTCAGTTCTCCGAGGTAGCGCTGCACGAGGCAGCCGGTGACGACGAGGTGCGTCTTGTTGCGGCGGCGGCGCTTGGCGGCAATCTGTTCGAGGATGACGTTGATGCTCTCCTCTTTGGCGTCGCCGATGAAGCCGCAGGTGTTGACGATGACGGTGTCGCAGTCGTTCTTCTGGCGGTCGAAATAGACGGTGTGGCCTTCGGCGGTGAGGCGTCCGGCCAGCTTCTCGCTGTCGACGGTGTTCTTGCTGCAGCCTAGGGTGATGATGTTGATTTTCATGCGAAGAGGGAGTCTACGAAGTCGTCGGGGTTGAAGAGTTGGAGGTCGGTCATTTTCTCGCCGAGGCCTATGTAGCGTACGGGGATGTGGAACTGGTCGGAGATGCCGATGATGACACCACCCTTGGCGGTGCCGTCGAGCTTGGTGAGGGCCAGGGCGTTGACGTCCGTGGCTTGGGTGAATTGCCGTGCCTGTTCGACGGCATTCTGCCCTGTGGAGGCGTCGAGCACCAACAACACTTCGTGAGGTGCGTCGGGGACGAGCTTCTGCATTACCTTGCGGATCTTGGAGAGCTCGTTCATGAGACCCACCTTGTTGTGGAGGCGTCCGGCGGTGTCGATGATGACGACATCGGAGTCCTTGGCCAGGGCACTCTGGAGGGTGTCGTAGGCCACGGAGGCGGGGTCGGCGCCCATGCCCTGCTGCACGATGGGCACGTCGACGCGGTCGGCCCAGAGCATGAGCTGTTCCACGGCGGCGGCACGGAAAGTATCGGCGGCGCCGAGCATGACTTTTTTGCCTGCCTGCTTGTAACGATAGGCGAGCTTGGCGATGGTGGTGGTCTTTCCTACGCCGTTGACGCCCACGACGAGGATGACGTAGGGCTTGTGAGGCATGAGAGATTCGAAGTCAGCTGGAAAGTTGTTCTGAGGTTGTCTCAAAAGCTGTGCAATTTCGGCTTTGAGAATGGAGTTCAGTTCGGAAGTGGAAATATAACGGTCACGTTTGATACGTTCCTGAAGGTGGTCGATAATCTTGAGGGTGGTGTCGACACCTACATCTGATGTGATGAGGGTCTCCTCAAGGTTGTCGAGAACATCGTCGTCGACGGTGGACTTGCCGAGGATAGACTTGGTGAGCTTTTGGAAGAAGCTGGTTTTGGTCTTGGCCAGGCCCTGGTCGAGGGTCTGCTTCTCCTCTTCTTTGCTTTTGCGGCCGAAATTGAAAAGTCCCATATTATATTTAGTTTTTAGTTTTAAGCTTTAAGTTTAAAGTTTAAGATTTAAGGGGGATTATTGTTTTTTGAGTTCTTTTTCCATGACGGGGCGTATTTCCTTATCAAAGATGCGTTGATAGCGTCCGTAGGGGTATTTTTTGTAGTCGCCACTGGCAAAATACCAGAGAATTATAACGAAATCTTGTGCCGAATAGAATCCGGGAACGGCTTGCAATGGTTTGCCATCGGCGAGATAGAGTACAGTGGTGGGGTACCCTTGTAAGCCGCGTGCAAAGGAGTGGGCGCGACGTCGTCCAGAGTTGGGTGTATAGGTTTGGCCAAACCAGTTGAAGGTGCTATTGCCTTCAGCATTGAATTTGACGGGGTAGAAGTATTTGTTGATGATTTTGGCAACGGTGGCGTCGGAGAAGGTTTCGCGGTCCATTTTTTTGCAGTATCCACACCAGTCGGTGTAGAAGTCGACGAGGTAGATGCGGGTGCCGATCTTGGCGTTGGCGGCCTCGTCGATGCTGTGCCACTTCACCTGGGCGGATGCTGTGGAATGAAGAATGAAGAAAGAAGAAAGAAGAATCAGGCTGACGCGGGCCAGGTTTTTCATTCCTTCTCGCAGGTTGGCAGAGGGCGTATTCATTATTGTTTTATTCATTATTTATAGTCTATTTAAATCTTTTTTTTCGCAGGCTGGCAGTCTGCGTTCCTCTTGTTTGTCACCATTCGTATTCCCAGTCTTTCTCGTTGTCTTGTTCGGCTTCGATGTAGACCTCTTCGCGTTCCTCGCGGTCGCGTAGACGGAAGAGGCGGCCGAGCCAGTCGTCTTTCTTAGAGCGGGTCTGAGTCTGCTTGTTTTTGTCTTCCTCGATAATACGATTGATTTGGTCGACATACTGCTCAACGTAGTTGCGGTTGGCATGGGGATCCTGATGGACAATGGCGCCGGTATAGTAGTGACGGAGAATACTGTCGTAATCGATGCCGAGTTCTACCATTCGAATGGTGCCTTCTTGGGACAGTCCGACACCATGACCGTATCCGTGACCATGCAGTATGACGGAATTTGTGGTGGAGTCAACGCTGACGGAGAAGAATGTGGACTTGAGCTTCCAGTCGACGCGAATGCGTGTCAGCGGAATGCCGAGCATACGCACGCGGCGATGTTCTTGCGTGAAGTGGAGGAGAGTGTCTCGGTTAGCAGGATTCTGGGTATCGATTTTATGTGTCTTTGAAAAGTAAGAGAGCCATCGGTCAACCGATATGGTCTTCACCCAGTTGCTCTGCTTCATGTGGTAGGAAAAGGTGTCGGCCACGGAGCGTAAGTATGGTAATGCAGCGCGCCATACATCTTCGGAGTTTGCTGTCTCGCCACCGGAGTTGGAGTGGAAGGGGGTTTCGATGAGGGCTCCAAATTGGTCAACAAGGGTCTCTCCGCTGCTCTGTATGGCTCCCATCATGATATCGGGTCGTATGCAACGGTTTAGGTAGGCCTGACAGTGGACATGATCGCAGAAGTTGTATCCGTCAGCGCGATGTTTGCCCATGTTTCGTAACGCCCAAGTGCGAGATATTATGGCCTGTATGCGGAAGATGTCCGAGTGTTTGCCATAAATCTCACTTTGCACGACGCCGGCGATATAGGTCTCGAATTCTACATTGTTTATCAATTGCAGGCTGCCGCTCTTGAGGAGGGAAATCTCGAGGTCTCCCTCGTAGGTGCGTTGTTTACAGCCTTCGGGGTTGATGCAGAGTATGCATGCGGTATCGGTGGCTTCAAGGCGGATGGTGCTGAAGGTGCCGTAGTCAGTTTCGTTGACACTGACGTGCAGTTGTTTACCATCGGGACGGATAAGAACCGATCGACCTTCTCCTACCATGTCTTCTATCAGTTGGTCGCCGTCGGCATAGAGGTTATAGTAGCCAAGGTCGAAGGAGACGTTGAGCGTCTTGATGGTATTATTGGAATAAAGTCTAACCTTGACCTTGTCGGCATGTGCTGCAAGGGTCAGGGAGAGTAGCAGAAGTATGGAAAGGATGCGTTTCAAGGTGATGGGTTGATAAGGTTTAAAGTTTAAGGGTTTTAAGGTTTAAAGGGAGGAATAATTTCATTTTTTAATTTCATCGATGATGGTCTGGGCAGTGCGGAGGCTGGCACCGGTCGATTTCAAGAAATCGAGGTTCGCTCCCTCTGGTCGCGTTCCTCCCAACTTCTCTTCCACGCGGCGGTATCCGTCGAGCATGCGTTGGCGGTTCTCGGTGTCGAGCGTGATGAGTCGGAATTCCTCCTCGAGGCGCTGGTCGTTGTAGTCTTGCTGCAGGAGTTCGGTGACGACGTTGCTGTCGTCGATGAGGTCTACCAAAGCAATGTGGTTGATGCGGCGGCCTACGAGGGCGCGGGCAATGGCGATGCTGACGGTGTTGCCGCGGTAGCACACCACCTGGGGAACATGGAAAAGACCTGTCTCAAGAGTGGCGGTGCCAGAACATACTACTGCGGCGTAGGACTGAGAGAGGAGACGGTATGTCTGGTCGAAGACCACGCTGATGTTCGCAGAAGGGTCTATGAAGCGGTCGTACATGGCTTTGCCCAGCAGGCTCATGCCGCCCACGACGAAATGGTATTCGGGGTGCTTGTCGGCCAGACGAACCATGCCGGGTAGGTTCTTGGTCAGCTCTTGTTTGCGGCTTCCGGGCAGCAGTGCTATGATGGGACGCGGGTCCTCTGGGAAGAGCGTCGCCTCGGCAGGGCGTCCCTGGATAATTTCAATTAGGGGATGACCAACGTAAGTGGCCTGTGGCATATTGTTTTTGGCGTAGAAGTCCTGCTCGAAGGGCAGTATGTAGCAGAGGCTGTCCAGGTAGCGGCGCATGCCTTTGAGGCGGCCTTTCTTCCAGGCCCACAGCTGGGGCGATATGTAGTGGATAGCCTTGAAGCCCTGTTCGTGGGCCCACTTCTCGATTTTGAGGTTGAATCCGGGATAGTCGATGCCGATGACGGCATCGGGTTTCCATGCCAGGATGTCCTGTTTGCAGAAACGGATATTGCCCAGTACAGTTCGCAAGTGGAGTACCACCTCGACGAAACCCATGATGGCCAGGTCGCGAATATGTCGCTGTGGTGTGCCGGCAACCTGCATCATAGCATCCCCTCCCCAGAAACGGAATTCCGCCGTGGGGTCCTGCTTGCGCAGGGCTTGGATGAGGTTGGCTCCATAGAGGTCTCCCGAAGCCTCGCCGGCTATGATGTAGTATTTCATTTCAATGTGATGCTATGGGTTCTGAACAATATGAACATGAATACGATAAAAGTGACGAAGAGTAGGACCATAAGGGTCTTGGCGGCGATGGCTTTTTGCATCTTGATATAGTATCTCATGATGAGGAGTGGCGCCACGAAGCATCCGGCATACCAGGTGAGATGGGCCAACGGAGGCTCGCCCGCAATAAATAACCCTGCGGTGAGCAGCAGCGCCAGCAGGGCGATGGAGCCCAGTCCGGCAACGAGGCCTACGACGATGGTATCTTGTTGGAGAAAATGTTTCATTCAGTGATGCTATTTATATTGGTTGTTGAGCTCTTCTATTGCGGGGTAGTGGGTGAAATCGGGATGGATGGGTACCACAGAGACATAACCATTCCTGAGAGCCCATTCGTCGCTTGTTTCGGGAGGGTTGTCGCAGACGAATTTGCCTGTTAGCCACCAGTAGGGTCGTCCCTGCGGGTCGATGCGCTTCTCGAAGCTGTCGTTCCACTGGGCTTTGGCTTCATGGCAGATGCGAATGCCTTTGATTTCTGATGCCGGCAGGCGGGGAATATTGACGTTGAGCGACACACCCAGCGGCAATCCCTTTTCCAGTGTGTTGCCTATAATCTGGCGCACAAAAGGCAGGCAATGGGAAAAGTCGGCATCTGGACTGTGGTGGAGCAGCGAGAACCCGATGGCGTCTATGCCAAGAGCTGTGGCTTCGATAACGGCCCCCATTGTGCCGCTGTAGAGCACGTTGATGGAGCTGTTGCTACCGTGGTTGATGCCTGAAAGTACCACGTCGGGACGGCGCGGGCAGAAATACTCCACAGCGAGTTTCACGCAGTCCACCGGCGTGCCGTCGCAGCAGTAAACGCTCAGCCCTTCGGCCTGTTTTACCTCGCGTACCCGCAGCGGGCGTGAGGACGTGATGCTGTGGCTCAGGCCCGAGGCGTTATATTCGGGAGCCATCACCACAACGTCGCCAAACTCCATGGCCACCTCGTCGAGCGCCCGGAGTCCTTTGGCGGTTACGCCGTCGTCATTGGTTATGAGTATCAGCGGCTTCATTTTATCAACATGGTTGGGTCGGCCCCGAGGAAATAGCTTGCCGGCTGCAGGATATTGTCGAAGACGAAGTATTGGATCAGCACCGTGTCGGTCTGGTTGAGGATGGCGTAGAGTCGATTCATGTCGAAAGTCTCGTACATCGCTGTGTCCGGCATGGCTTTCAGGTCGTCAGGGTTGTTGTATTTGATGTAGGTGCGAAGCTCGCTCTGGTGACCGGCAGTGTCGGTAATGCGCAGAATGGTGCGCGGTTCGCCGCGCACACAACTGTCGGCAAAGGTATTGGGCACGATGGACGCAAATTCGTCGAAGTTGAGGTAGGTGAACGACGAAAGCATCTGTGCCACACGGGCGGTGTCGAAACCATTGGTGCGCTGGTGGGTCTTGAGAAGTTCCATATAGAACCCATCACCTTCGCGTTGCACGGCGAAGGACTCTTCCTCCTGACTGGGAATTTCCATCTCGATGCGTTCAATCTCCCTCACGTCGAGGTCCACAATGGCGTGGTTGCGCCATTTCAGAGGGTCGGTGACGAAGCGTGGTGTGAGAAATCCCCGGAAGCCGGGGATATGGATGATGTAGGGCACATCATCGCCTTTGCGATATATATAGCTGGCCATCATGTCCTGAGTTTCGCGGCCCACATAGTAGGTGTTGGTCAGGCGCTCGCGGGTGAAGAGTTTCAGGTGGCCGCCAAACCAGTTGATGAGCGGCACATTCTGGTATACCTCCACCTTGATGCTGTGTGCGGCGATGTCCTTGATAGCATTGGGGACAGCATTCTTGTTCACTTGCTGGCGTATGCGCATGTCGTGCAGGGTCTCCAGCAGCAAGTCTACCATGGGTTGGCTGGCCAGATGCTTCCCGTCGACGCTCCAGGTGGAGTCGCCCTGACGTTCAAGGGTTACCTCGCCGGTCTCCTTGTCGGCCAGGAAGATGCGGGTGATCGAGGCTGTATCCTCGATGTGAAAATCTTGCTCAAAGGTGGGCCGCGAGAGGAGCCAGGCGGTGAGGGCGGCAGCCACTACCACTACGGCAGCGACGATGATAAGGATGAGATTGCGTTTTTTCATTTGCGGTATTTGTTTCTTCTGACAATGGTGATGATGGCGCCGGCGAGGCCCAGCAGCATCAGTGGCACCAGAATGTTAATGACTTGATAAGTTGAGCGGCGCGAGTTGACCTTGTTCTCGTCCAGCTTGCGCAGTGTGACGCTGCGGCTGCGCGAGTCCATCAGGCCCTCGTCGCCGACGAGGTAGTTCACAGCGTTGAGCAGCAGCTCCTTGTTTGCATAGAGGGTGCGGGTATAGCTGTCGTAGCCTGTCGGATAGGTGATGTCGCGCTCGGCGTCGTAGCGGTTCTTGATGATATCGCCATCGGAGATGACAATCATCTTCGTGGGCTTGCTCACTTCGCGGTATCCGATGGATTCCGCCGCTGTCAGCTCGGGAGTCAGGCGGTTGCGCCAGGTCGACTTGAATTCGCCTTCCAGCAATACTGCCACCGGCAGGTGCTGCTTGTTGAAGAGCCGCTGGTCCGGTTCGCTCTGCGCATCGGCAAGGTCAATCATGGCCGGCGCGTTCTTCACGCGGGTGTATTCCGACGTGCTGAGCAGCACGGTCTTCTTGATATCGTTGTCGATAAGGTCTATGCTGCTGATGAAATCGCTCTTGATAAGGTCGAGGTTGCGCACGATGGGATGCTCCGACAGGGGTACAAGCTCCGGGAAGTAGTACCACGGCATGAAGCGGTACTGGGGCGTTTCGCCCACCATGGCCACGGGCAGCGGTATGGGCCGGCAGCGGATGTCCATCAGCACATTGGCGTTCAGTCGCACGCCATAGTTGAACAGCATCTCGTCCAATCCCAGCGGATAGCGCAGGGCCAGCATCTGGCCGTGATTGGACAGGCTGTCGATCTCGGCGTTCACCGGGTCCACGAGCCACAGCACCTTGCCTCCATACATGATGTATTGGTCCAGAATGAAGAGGTCTTTCTCGCTGAAGGTCTCTGTTGGTTTGGCCACAATCAGCAGGTCGAACTTGTTGACGAAACGGTAGGACGAATCCTTCGAGTTTTGGCGGTGCATGGTCAGCGATTGTATCTGTCCGTCGATGGTGACGTATTCCAGGCTGTAGAACTCCTGCAGCGCGCGCTGTATGTCGTAGAGCACGCCGCCCTGCAGCTCACCCTGGCCTTGCAGGAAGCCGATGCTCTGTTTCATGCCGCGCGAGAGGGCGCGCACGGGGCTTGTCAGGGCATATTCCAGGTTCTGGATGGAGTTGTTCATCAGGTCGGCTTGCGCCACATACTGCTGGTTTTGCAGCAGCTGCACGGTGGTCTCGCGGCCTTTGTAGAAGACATCGGCCGCCGTCAGCAGCAGCAGCTGTGTCACCCCGTTGTCGCCCTTCATCTGTACTTGCGCCGGCTGGATGCCTTTCTCGCCCAGCTTTTGGTAGAAGACGCGGCGTTCCTCGTCGGTGCCGAAGTCGTTGGGGTTGACAAACTCATAGCTCACGTTGCGGTTGTAGGCACGGAACTGGTTGAGCATCTCCTTGGTCTCGTTCTGCAGGCGCTTGAAGTCGGCCGGCATGTCGCCGTCGAGATAGACGCGGTAGAGCAGAGGCTCGTCGATGGTTTTCAGCAGTTCCTTGCTCGACTGCGAGAGTGTATAGCGGCGCTCCGACGTAAGGTCCAGGCGGGCAAAGAGGTAGTGGTCTATCACATTGACCGACACCACTATCAGCACCGTCACGCCCATTTCCAGCCAATGGCTGCGTTTGAGGTTCTTGCGTTTCTTCCATCCGTTCCACATGCGGCTCTGCAGCACCATGCGTGTGGCCATCAGGAACAGCGCCATGACGCTGACAAAATAGAGCACGTCGCGGGTGTCGACCACACCGCGGCTGATGCTGTCGTAGTGCTCCATCATGCCCAGGCGCTTCACAAGGAGGTCTCCGCTGCCGAAGAGCTCCATTTTGTAGAGCGACTCGAAGCCCAGGTAGGCCACGGCACATAGCACGGCGGCAGCGATGAAGGCGACAATCTGGTTTGTCGTCAGCGAGCTGCACAGCAGGCCGATGGAGACGAAGGCTCCGCCCAGCAGCAGCAGGCCTATGTAGGACCCAATGACGCTGCCTGTGTCGATGTTGCCCACGGGGTAGCCCAGCGAGTAGACGCTGAAGTAGCACACCAGCGTCGGCAGCAGCGAGATGAGCACCAGCGTCCATGCCGCCAGGAACTTGGACCACACTATCGTCCAGTCGCTCAGCGGATGCGTCATCAGCATCTCGATGGTGCCGCCGCGACGTTCCTCGGCGAAGGTGCGCATGGTGATGGCGGGAATGAGGAAGAGGTAGAGGAAGGGGCCTATCATGAACAGGCCGTCCATGCCGGCATAGCCATAGTCCAGAATGTTGAAGTCCGACTTCAGCACCCACAACATCAGTCCGGTCAGTATCAGGAATACCGCTATGGTGAGGTATCCAATCAGCGATGAGAAAAAGTTTGCGAGTTCTTTTTTATAAAGGGGCCACATTGCAGTGTTCGGTGTTTAGTGTTAAGTGTTAAGTGTTAAGTGTTTAGTGGTGTCACTCCATGAATTTGAGGGCTTTGCTCTTTGGGCTGCGGCCGCGGTACATGCCGTCGCACAGCTCGCGCACCGTCTCCACCATCACCTGCGAAGCGCCGGTGAGCATGCGGCGGTCGATGTTCTCCCAAATGTCGCTGGGCACGTGGTTGTGCTGCAGGCCGTTGAGGGAGGTGAACACCAGCGAAGGGATGCCTATGGCGTCGAATCCGCGGGCGTCGCCGCGGGGATTGGTGGCTTCGGCGTTGCGGTGGATGAGGCTATGGTTGGCGCTGTCGCGCACGCGGGCTATCTCCCACAGCGAGGGGTAGCGGTTGTCGCCCAGCAACACGATGCTGTCGCCGCAACCGATATTCTGCACGTTGACGAAGGCCTCCACTTTGCTCATTTTGGGGTAGTTGGTGAGGAAGATGCGCGAGCCGAGGTACTGCTGTTCGCTGCCGCTGAAGAGCACGAAGAGAATGCTGCGGCGCGGGCGGTATTGGGGTTGCGAGAGCAGGCGTGCCGTTTCCAGCACCGCTGCCACGCCCGAGGCGTTGACGTCGGCGCCGGGGAAGAGGCAGGTCTCGCCCTGCATGCCTACGTGGTCCAGGCTGGCGCCCACAACGATGAGCTCGTTTTTGTAGCGGCGGTCGGAGCCCTCCATCAGGCCCAGCACATTGGCGGTGACGGCGCGCTGGCGGTAGATGGCGTTGACGTCCACCTCGGCTTTCTTCAGCAGGGTGAAGGAGCAGCTGTTGTGGGTGCGGTTGATGATGCTGATGGCGGAGTCGAGGATCATCTTCTCGCCATAGAAGAGTTCGCGGCCACAGTCGAGGGTGAGCTGGAGGATGGGGAAGGTGGCCAGGTGGGGCAGTTCGCCGCAGTAGACGCGTCCCTGCACCTCGTCGGGCAGGCAGCTCGGGCTGAGGTTGACGGCCAGCACGCCCAGGGCGCCGTGTTTCTCGGCGGTGCGTGCTTTGTCGCGCAGTGTGGCATAGCGCTGGCCTACGTTCTGCGGCAGCCACGAGCCCTCGGGCAGCCCCGTCAGCAACACCACGATCTTGCCCTGCACGTCGACGTCCTTGTAGTCGTCGAAGTCCTGTTCGGCGATGCCGTAGCCGCAGAAGACCATCTGGGCGTCGACATAGCCGCGGCCCGTCATGCCGGCGCAGCAGAACTCGTTGCCCAGCGTGAAGATGCGCTTGTCTTTCGAGCCGGGGATGTAGACGTTGAACTTGCAGTTCTCCACCTCGTTGCATTCGATGTTGAACCGCTGTTCCGAGCAGGTTACGCCGTAGCGTTGCAGCACGTGCTCCACGTATTTTGCGGCCTCGTCGTAGCCCACGGTGCCGGCCATGCGGCCCTGGTACTGCTCGCCCGAAAGTTCGATGATGTGCTTCATGATCGAGTCTTCCTCAACCACCGGCATCGCCATAGCGTCGCGTGTCTGTGCGTGCACCATCGGCCCTCCGGCCAATAGCGGCATTGCCAGCATCCAAAGGCGTGCCATTTTGCTCCACATTCCCGTTTTTTTCATATTTTATATTATTATATTTTATTTTATTCCTTTGATAACAAATATTTTAAACCCTCGCTCTTTATGGCGAAGCAAATACAAATATACGAATTTTTTTTAATTCGCACCAAAAAAACGCTGACATTCCGCGGCGTGTCCGTTTGGGGCCGAACCGGGTCTGCCCCCTGTCGGATCCGCCCCCGATACGGCCGTTCTTATATTGTTCGCATATTGTTTACATA
>DGTB01000217.1:23428-33840 GCA_002394185.1 Bacteroidales bacterium UBA4347
ATATAAGAACAATATGTAAACAATATAAGAACAATATAAGAACGGCCGTATTAGGGACGTATTATGTACCCTTCGGGTGGGGTGCGGAGACGGGAGGGTTAGTTGCCCATCTGGCGGAGGAGTTTGTCGAGGTTGGGTGTGAGGATGATTTCGGTGCGGCGGTTGGCGGCTTTGCCTTCGGCGGTGCTGTTGTCGGCCTTGGGGGCGAACTCGCCGTGGCCGCTGGCTTCGATGCGCGAGGGGTTGATGGCGGGGCCGTGGTGGAGGAGGAGTTTGACGATGGCGGTGGCGCGCATGACGGAGAGGTCCCAGTTGTCTTTGACGGCGGTGTTGCCGCGATAGGGGTCGTTGTCGGTATGGCCCTCGACCATGATGTTGAGGGTGGTGTCCTGTTCAAGGACTTTGGCCAGTTCCTTGATGGCATTGGCGCCCTCTTTGGAGATGGTCCAGCTGGCGGAGGGGAACATGAGTTTGTTCTCCATGGAGACGTAGACTTTGCCGTCCTTGGTTTCGACTTTCAGGCCTTTGTCGGCGAAGCCGACGAGGGCGCTGGTGACGGAGTTGCGGACGGCCTCGAGTTCACGCTCTTTGGCCTGGAGCTGTGCGCGTGTGGCGGCTTCCTCGCGTTCGAGTTCGGCCTGTTTGGCGATCATTTCGCTGCGCTGGAGGCGGAAGGATTCCTGCTGTTCGGTGAGCTGCTGCTCTTTTTGGCGGAGTTCTTCCTCTTTGCTGTTCAGCTCTTTGGTGCGGGCGGTGAGGAGGTTCTGGGCGCGGGTGAGGTCGCGGTTTTTGCCTGCCACTTCCTGCATGTAGTTTTCCATGGTGGTGTCGTAGTGGTGGCGCATCTGCTCGATGCGGCGGGTGAGGCTGTCGACGGTGACGTCGCAGCGGCCTTTGGCGGTGGAGAGCTCGCTGTAGTCGGAGGAGAGGGCGTTGTTCTGTCGCGTCAGGGCGGCGTTTTCTTCTTTGATTTCCTCAAGCTCCTGCACGGTCAGCTTGTATTGCTTGGCGGTCTGGTCGTATTTGTTCTGGAGGGTCTCGTGCTCGCTGAGCGAGACGCAAGATGCGAAGGCGAAGGTGGCTAAAGCACCGATGAAAAAGACTTTTTTATTCATAATAAATGTTATTTTTTCCATTTTAATAACGCGGTTCGATTATTTTTCGTATCTTTGCAGCCTGAATTTTTGAAAAAAAATGAAAATTGTTGGCAAATTCCACCGTTGGCGACTGCGTCACATGAGCGAGCACAGCTATGTGCTGGTGCTGGCCGTTGTGGTGGGATTGCTGTCGGGCTTGGCGGCGGTGGCGCTGAAGACGCTGGTGCACTATTCCGGAGTGGTGGTGACGCGTGTGGGTGCGCTGACGCCGCTGGGAGGCAACGTGATGATGCTGGTGTTCCCGCTGGTGGGCATAGCGTTGACGGTGCTGTTTGTCAGGTATATAGTGCGTGGCGACATCGGACACGGGTTGCCATCGGTGTTGCTGGCCATCAGCCGCAACGAGGGTCGTCTGCCTGCCAAGAATATGTATACGTCGCTCATCGCCTCGACGCTCACGGTGGCCTTTGGCGGCAGCGTGGGATTGGAGGCGCCGATTGCTTCCACGGGTTCTGCCATAGGGTCCAATATCGGCCGCTGGATGAGGCTGAGCCCCAAGAGTGTGCGCATTCTGCTGGGGTGTGGCGCGGCGGGGGCCATAGCGGGCATCTTCAAGGCTCCGTTTGCGGGCATTATGTTTGTGCTTGAGGTGTTTATGTTCGACCTCAGTGCCACCACGGCGCTGCCGCTGTTGATTTCCGCGTTGGTGGCGGCTACGGTGGCCTACTTCCTGATGGGTACCGATGTGCAGTTCCATTTCGAAGTGACGCAGCAGTTCGGACTCTCGCAGTTGCCGTTCTATGTGGTGCTCGGGGTTTTCTGTGCGCTGGTTTCCATTTACTTCCTGCGCACGACCGATCGTGTGGAGCAGCTCTTTGCGGGGTTGAAAAAGCCGTGGGTGAAGGTGCTTGTGGGCGGCTTGGTGCTGGGAGTGCTCATCTACCTGTTCCCGCCGCTCTACGGCGAGGGTTACGGCATGCTGACGCAGTTGTTGCATGGCGACAGCAGCAGCCTGTTTGTCAATACTGTATATGGTTCGTGGAGCGACAATGTGCTGGTGGTAATGCTGGTGCTGTTCCTGCTGATAGCGCTGAAGGCTGTGGCCACGGCGGCGACCATTGGCAGCGGCGGCGTGGGCGGCACCTTCGGCCCGTCGCTCATTGTGGGTGGTTTGTCGGGCTATTTTGTGGCCATGGTTTGCAACGAACTGGGGCTGCCGCAGCAGGACACTGCCAATTTTGCGCTGGTGGGCATGGCTGCCGTGATGACGGGTGTGATGCATGCGCCGTTCATGGCCACGTTCCTCATTGCCGACATCACGGGCGGCTACCAGCTGCTGGTGCCCTTGATGGTGGCATCGGCTGTCACCTATCTGTGTGTCAGTCCGTTTGAGCGTCATTCCATCTATGCCCGCAAGTTGGCCAAGAAGGGCGATCTGCTGACCCACGACAAGGATGCGTCGGCATGGCACCTGCTGGACATGTCGTCGCTCATAGAGACCAATTTCGTCATTGTGCGCAGCGGCAACACGCTGCGCGACCTGGTGGAGGTCATCCAGACTTCGCGCCGCAATGTCTTCCCTGTGCTGAGCGACGACGACAAGTTCCTCGGCGTGGTGGTGCTGGACGATGTGCGGAAGATTATCTTCCGACCCGAATTGTATGACACTGTGGTGGTTGACGACCTGATGCACCCCATGAGCGAGGGCGACCTGGTGCGCAGCAGCGACAGCCTGCTGGACGTGGTGGAGAAGTTCCGCATAGGCGACCGCTACAACCTTGTGGTTGTGGACGACGATGACAACTATCTGGGTTTCCTCTCGCGCGCCAACACCTTCAGCGCCTACCGCCGCTTCATCAGCGACACCAGCGACGAATAGCCATCTTTATTTATTTCCCGCCCGGAGCACTGCCGGAGGAGGCCTGGATGCCTTCGTTGCTGCTGTTGCCGAGGTCCATGCGTCCGAAGCGGAGGGTGATGCCGAAGCTGATGGACTGTGAGTTGTAGGTGTAGTTGCTGGTGGAGGGGGAGTAGGGGTTGATGTAGGAGGTGTTGTAGTTGGCGGTGTTGAAGAGGTCGTTGATGTTGAGGTAGAAGGTGAGTTTGCGGTCGAAGAGGTCGGCGCTGGCGCTGACGTCCATGCCGAAGCGCGGCTCGCTGATTTGGAGCGCCGACCAGCCGTGGGAGCGGCTGGCGTAGTAGGCCGAGGTGGAGACCCAGACGAGGTTGAAGAGTTTGGCGCGGGCGTTGAGGCGCACATTCCATGAGACCATATCGTCCTCCATCCACTCGTCGGGGCGCACAAGGGTGCGGTACCAGTCGTCGGTTATGCCGCCGCTGAGGGTCATGCTGAAGAGCGCCGAGAAGCGCCAGCGGGCGTAGGCGTAGATGTTGCCGTTGCGGCTGTCGCCACCGTTGACGGGTTGGGAGAAGGATACGTAGCGGCCGAAGAAGTCGCTGTAGCGGGGCCACGAGAGGTAGCTCACCCTGTTGTTTTCCAGCAAATAGTTGGCGCTGACGCCGAGGGAGTGGCCCTGCTCGAAGCTTTTGTCGTAGCTCAGGCCGAAGTTGTGGCTGTAGGAAGGCTCGAGGGCGGGGTTGCCTGTGGAGAAGCCGTCGGTGCCGTAGGACACGTAGCGGTCGAGGCTGCTGGCCGAGGGGTGGGAGAGGGAGGTGCTGTAGTTGAGAGAGAAGGAGTGCATGCTCTCGGTGTTGTACATCAGCAGGATGCTGGGACTGAAGGTGAAGTGGTTCACGGTGGTGTCGTACTGCGGCGAGCCGAGGTGGCGGTTGTTGTCGTTGCTGTAGTTGAGATTGCCGCCGAGGCGGAGGGTGAAGTTGCCCCATTTTCGCCGCCAGGAGAGGTAGAGGGAGGCGTTGTTGTCGGGCGACTCGGTGCTGTCGGAGCGGAGGTAGTCGGTGTGGAAAATACCGTCGGTGCCGAGGGTGTCGCGGAGGGTCTCGTCGGGCGAGAAACCGTGGGAAAAGGAGATGCCGGCGCTGAACTCGCCGTTCTCGCTGTAGGGCAGGGAGTAGTTGATGCTGAAGTCGACGTTGCCGTAGCGGTAGCTGGTGGTTTCGCGCTCGTCGTAGCTCATGGCCGGCTGGGCGTCATAGTGTTCCCAGGCGTTGCTTTTGCTGCTGCCGCCACCGGTGTAGCCGCTGAGGTCGAAGGAAATCTGGTGGCCTTCGTTGTTGAACTTGTGTTCGAAGCTGGCACCAAAGGACCCCCAGAGGGAGTTGCTGCGCGAGTCGGAGTGGCTGGAGTAGCTGTAGTCTTGCATGGTGGTGCCGATGAGGTCGGTGCGGACCTCGCGTCCGTCGTGGTCGTAGTGGCTCCAGCTGGGCGAGAAGGAGGCGTAGACGGAGAGACTGTTCATGGTGTCGAAATCGTAGCCGAGGCTGATGCTGGGGCTCAGATGATGGTCGCGGCTGGAGGAGGTGCTGTGGCTCGAATAGGCGCGCACGGTGTCCATCTGCTGGTCGTACATGGTGCCGTCGCCGCCCGACTCGCTGTCCCAGTTGCCCCAGCTGTAGCGCAGGTAGGCGTTGATGCGCAGTTTCTCGTTGGCGTAGGCGTAGGAGACGAAGGGCGAGAAGTCGGGGCGCGAGGAACCGCTGCCGCCGAAGCTGAAATAGGAGTTGCGGAGCACCTTCTGGCCGGTGCGTATGTTGACCACGGGACCACCGCCACCGTATTTGGCCGGCGGGTACTCGATGGCCTCGATGCTGCTGATCTGGTCGGCGGTGAGGGTTTTGATGTACTGCTTGAGCATGTCGTCGGTGTAGTGCGACTCGCGGTCGTTGATGTACACGGTGACGGCTTTGCCGTTGAGGGTGATGTTGCCGTCGCCGTCCACCTGAACGCCGGGGGTGTTCTGCAGGGCGTCCTGGGCGGTGCCGTTCTGTATGGTGGGGTCTTCGCTGACGTTGTATATCTTCTTCTCGCCGTCGGCGGCATACATGGGCTTGTCGGCGGTGATTTCCACGGCGTCGAGGGTCGTGGTGCCTTCGGTCAACTGGATGTCCATCGGGCCGTCGGTTACCGGGACCAGCATGGTCTCGAAGCCGATGGCGGAGATGCGCAGGAGGGACGCGACGGTGTCGGCGTCGAGTGTGAAGGCCCCCTTGCTGTCGGTGGTGGTGCCGCGGAGGAAGGTGGTGTCACTGGCGCGCATGAGGGTGACGTTGGTGTAGGGTAGGGGTGCGCCGTTTTGGGCGTTGCTGACGGTGCCTTTCACCGTCTGTGCCTGTAGGGTCCCGATGGCTGTCAGCATCAGGACGAGGGTGGTTGTTCTCTTCATGGTCAGTTGGTCTTCTTTTGAGGTTCTTTCTTTTCGCTGTACACGTCCAGCGCCACGATGACGGCCGTGAAGCCCCAGAAGGGGACGGAGAGTTTGTCGGTATCGAGGAAATTGTTGAAAACGCCGTGTATGTAGTAGGTCAGCAGTGCCAGCGTGAACGCCAGTGCCATACGTGCGGTGTGGGGGTCTTCGGCAGTGCGGTAGATGCGTACGCCGGTGGCGAAGGTGGCGAGGAAGAGCAGTGCCACCAGGGCCACTCCCGGCACACCCTGCTCAGTCATCGGGCCAATGTATTCGCTGTGAGCATTGCCCAGATCGCCGGCATTGGTGCTAATGGTGGATAGCTGATAAGAACGCTGGTAGCCGGCATAGAGGAACTGATAGGTTCCGGGGCCGCAACCAAGGACGGGACTTTCTTTCCACATTCTGAGAGCGGAAGCCCAACGGTTCAGTCGTTCGAGGTTGCTGGCATCGGTGGAGATGTTGGATATGCTTTTCACTTGGTCGGCCAGTGTGTAGGAGGAGTCCTGATGGTTCTTGCCGAGCTTGTAGAGTACGTCGCTTTGATATACGAAGAATACTCCCACACCCAGTGCGAAGAGCAGTACCATCCACTTTACCTTCATGCCCATGCGGATAAGGAAGTAGACTCCGATGGCACCAATCACGCTGATCCATGCCGCGCGACAATAGGAGAAGAAGAGGCCGATGCAGAGCCCGGCAAAAAGCAGGAAAGTCAGCACACGGAGCCATCCGCGCTGTCCGCGCGAGAAGATGAAATAGAAAGCGGCGGGTAGCATCAGGGCAATGACGCAGCCGTAGGCTGTATGATCATTGTAGAAGGGCCGCATGACGCGGTGCAGGGTCTGGAGGTCGCTGAAGTTGCCGAGAGTCTTGGAGGTGGCGATAAGAATGACCACACCGAGACCTATGGCGTAGGCCCAGAAGAACTGGCGTATACGCTGATGGCTTTGGAAGAACTGGCTGGCGGCAAAGAAGAACGGTACGACAAACCAGAGTCTTGCCAGAGTGTATTTGGTTGACACCCATGGCATCTCGGAGGTTATGGAAGTGAAAAGCATCCATGTCAGCGAGGCCAGCAACAGCAGGGTAACGGGATGGCGCAGCAGGCGCAAGTCGTAACTGCGAGTGAGCAGTACGCGGAAAAGGAAGATTCCGCTGAAGAGAATCATCATGGGCTCCACGGGCATAGAGAGTTCCATGCCTGGTATCAAGGCCATGTTCACCGCGAAGGGGGTGAGCAGGGTCATGAGCAGAAATCCGGTCTCGAGTTTTGTCAGGAAGAGCCAAATGACCAATAAAGCCATAGGTACAAAGGCGACAGAGGCGTCTCCTTTATACCATAAGGCGTAGCCCTCGAAGGTGATGAACAGCACCGTTAGCACAATGGCTGCCCAGAAACCTTTGTCTTTTAAAGTCTTTTTTCTTGTCATTCCGGTCTTTCCAAGACGTGGTGGGTGTTATTCCTCCTCTTTTTTGACGAAGATGAGCAGTGCAAAGATGCAGACCACTACGGCTCCAAGGCTGCCACCGAGGATGATGAGAAGACGTTTGGGGTAGGCTTTCTTATCGGCTGGCGTGGCTTGATCGACGCTATACTTATAGCTGACGCTGAGGTCTTTGTCAACACGAGTTTGGGTGTTTCGAGTCTGCAGGTCAGCCAGTTGCTCGCACTTGTCGGCGATGAGCTTGGTGCGCCATGCGGTGGTGGGCAGTTGGGAGAGTGAGTCTATTTCGCGCTCCATCTCAGCACAGACTCCATCCATGACCTCGGCAGCCGAGACGGCACGGTCGTGGTGAATCTCGCGGCAGAGGGTGTCGTACATCGTAGCCATATAGTTGGCAATGTCTGCAGCCCACTGAGGGTCTTGGTCCAGCACGCCGATCTCCACACCGAGGAATTCGGTGCGCTTCACGCTGATGTTGCTTTTGTACTGCTCGTCGAGTTTGAACTGGCAATGGGCTTCGCTGGCACTGATGCCGTAGTGCTCCATCAGGTTGAAGTGATTGCACACAGCCTGCTGCATGCGTTTCGAGCTAAGAATCTGGATGGCGTACTCGCAGTCGCGCTCGATGCCGTAGTCCATGAAGTCCAGGCTGTAGTGGTAGTCCATGATGGCTTTGCTGAGACGGTTGCTGTTGGTCGGGAAAATGACGGCCGACGACTTGAACAGCGGTTTGATCATCCAAGCGGCGATGGCCGACACGATGGCACCGACGACGAACACGCCCAGCAGCAGTTTCCACCAACGGCGGAAAAATCGGAGCGATGCTTCACTATTGTAGTTGTTTCCCAGTGTTTTACGTTCTTCTTGCATCTTTTTAGCTTTATTTAAAGTGATATTTTCCTCAAATAACGTTGTCTCGGAAATAATATTGTCCAATCAAAAAAAAATGAAAAAAAATGGAAAAAATTTTGTCAGTATGAAAAAATGTTTTACTTTTGCAGTGTACTAATTAACTATTACACCAGTACAAAACTAAAATTAAGAATTGAAAAACAAATAGATAGAACAAAATGACCTTCAAGGAACATTGGAAAAAAATGGATTGGGTGTATTACCTGACACTGTTCGGCGTGTTTTCGGTGGTGTTCTTCCTATCGCCGCTGCTGATCGACGGGCGCACGGTGGGATATGCTCTAAGAAACGGACTGATACATGGTGTGGTCTTCGCCGGCCTTTGGTGGCTGGTGGAAGCGTTGATTAGGGCTAATATTAAAAGGTAAAAATAATATAAAATATACAATGATGAAAAGACTGATTTTTGTTATGCTTTCCGTGATGGCCGTTTCGATGGCCGTGGAGGCACAGACTGTGAAAGTGAAAGGCACGGTGCGCGACGCCAAGACGGGCGAGGAGCTGCCGCTGGTCAACGTGGGCCTGATGCGCCAGGCGGACACGGTGTTTGTCCGTGGCGCGGCCACGGACTTCGACGGCGAGTTTGTCATCAAGGATGTCAAGCCAGGCAGCTACCTGCTGCAGGCCTCGTCGGTGGGGTATGAAAGCTATCTTGTTATGCTGGATGTTAAGGATGATCTGGTGGATCTCGAAATCAAGCTCCGCGCCGGCACCCTGCTGGACGAGGTGGAGATTGTGGCCGAGAAGCCCCTCTACCAGATGGACGGCGAGAAGAACATGTACAACACCAAGGAGGACCCCTCCATCCAGACCGGCACGGCCAGCGACGCGCTGCAGAACGCCCCCGGTGTGGAGGTGGACGCCGAGGGGAACATCACGCTGCGTGGCGTGTCGAGCGTCGAAATTTGGATCAACGACCAGCCCTCGCACATGAACGAGGAGGCCCTGAAGCAATACATCAAACAGATGCCCGCCAACGCCATCGAGCGCATCGAGGTCATCACCAACCCCTCGGCGCGCTACTCGACCACCGGCGGCGTCATCAACATCGTCACCAACCAGAAAGTTACGCGCAACGAGTTCCTCAGCCTGGGCTTCCGCGCCAACACCATGCCGAGCTTCTCGCCCTGGGCTTCGTATGTCTACGCCAACGAGAAGTTCGACATGAACATCTACGTCAACGCCAACATCGGCGTGCACAACATGTACTCCGACGGCACGAACACCCTCTTTGACGATAACGGCGACACCAGCCGTTACCAGAGTTCCACCAGCGAGACGCACTCGCGCAACTACGGCGGCTACAGCGGCTTGAACCTCAACTGGAACATCAGCGACAAGACGCATCTGGCCACCTGGCTGGGTGTCTACCCCTACTGGGGCAACAACAGCAGCGAGCTGGACCTCGTCTACCGCGAGTATCAGCCCACGCTGCGCAACCTGGGCTACCACTACAACCTCGAGAATCCCGACGGTTTCGGCTGGGGCGGCTACATGGGCGCCTGGCTGGAGCACCGCTTCGACTCCACCGGTCGCAAGCTCTCCTTCAGCCTCAACGGCAACACCTGGAACGAAAGCGGCATCGGCACGGAGACCTTCGCCTACGCCGATCCGACGATGGACAGCCTGCTGCGCCGCACCGAGAAGCGCAACACCAGCCCCAGCGGCAGTATGACCCTCAACTACACGCACCCGTTGAAACACGACCTGGAGCTTGAGGCGGGCATGGAACTGGAACTCGGCGGCGGCACGCAGTATCTGGGTCTGGACACCCTGGGGACCGACGGCTACCACGCTGTGGCCCTGCGTGTTAGCGACGGCTTGGAGCGCGGCACGGGCCTCAACGGTTACGTGACCCTGCAGAAACGTTGGGGCGGCTTCACTGCCAAGCTCGGTCTCCGCGGTGAGCAGCGCTGGAAACGCAGCGAATGGAGCCACCTGGATGGCACTGGAATGACCGTGGTGGACACCTCGTTCTTCGGCCTCGTGCCCAGTCTCCACCTGAGCTACCAGACCAAGACCTTCACCTCCTACAGCCTCAGCTACACTCTCCGCAACACCACCCCCGGCATGACGCAGCTCTCGCCCTTCCGCACCTACGAGGACTACAGCTACTCCACCGGCAACCCCAACCTGCTGCGCACCTACACCCACAATCTCGAGGCTGCCTGGAGCAAGTACATCGCAGGCTTCGGCATGCTCAACGTGAATGCCTACTTCCGCGCTAACACCGACGAAATCGGCACCATGACCTTCGCCGGCTACGCCCCCGAGTACTTCAGCTCCCAGCTGGTCAACTACACCCGTCCGGAGAACATCGGCTCCAGCCACACCGAGGGCCTGGAGGCCAACGTCACCTACCGCCCCAGCGGCTTCTTCAACGTCCGTCTCAACGCCTCGGTGTTCAACTATGCCTACGACTACGACGGCTTCAGCGACAACCGCTGGAGCTGGAGCGCCCGCCTGAATCTCTGGGCCAAGCTGTGGAACAAGCTGGAGGTCTTCGCCAATGCCCACTATTCCAGTCCGCGCCTGGGCCTATACAGCCTGACGGTGGCCAACAAGGGCATCGACCTCGGCTGCTCGGCCGACTTCTTCGATCGCCAGCTCTCGGTCTACTTCAACGTCAA
>DGTB01000055.1 GCA_002394185.1 Bacteroidales bacterium UBA4347
ATCTGCTTGTCGTAGCGGCCGATGTCGCCGGTGAAACCGAGACGTATCTTGCGGCGGCCGTCCTTGATTTCCAGGTATACACAGGCCGAACCGAGGATGTGGCCGGCGTCGAAGAACTCTACCGTCACCTCGCCCTCGATGTTGAACTTCTTGTGGTACGGCACGCTGATGAAGCAGCTCATGCAGGCTTGCGCATCCTGCTCGTCGTAGATAGGCTCCACGGGTTCGAGACCTTGCGCCTTGCGCTTCTTGTTGAAGGTATGCGTGTCCTGTTCCTGTATGCGGCCGGCGTCGGCGAGCATGATGGCGCAGAGGTCACGTGTGGCGGGGGTGCAGAGCACAGTGCCACGGAAACCCAGTTTGTAGATGAAGGGGATGAGGCCGGAATGGTCTATATGAGCATGAGAGAGAATCAGATAGTCGATCTCCTTGGGGTCGAAGCCGAGGTCGCGGTTCATGGCGTCGGTCTCCAGGCCCTTGCCTTGGTACATGCCGCAGTCGAGCAGAATCTTCAGTCCACTTTTGGTCGTTATGAGGTGTTTGCTACCCGTCACTTCGCGGGTGGCGCCCATAAATTGCAGTTTCATCGTTATTTATAGTTTTTATTTCAAAATGCAAATATACAAACTTTTCTCCAATCGCAACAAAAAAGTTATTCAACGGTCACTTTCTTTGCCCCCGTTTCGCCCACCCAGACAATATAGACACCAGCGGCGGGAAGGGGTATCAGTACCTCTCCGGAGGTGGACAAAGCGGTTGCCACGAGGCGGCCGGAATTATCATAAACACTTATTTCCATGTGCTTTGCGCCGCTGACTACCACTCCCCTGCCCCTGGCCTGCACATGCCACTGCGGAAGGTCCACGGAGGGGGTACTGAGCTGTTCAAAAAAAGCCGTCAGCACCATGTCCTCGGTCACGGCAACTCGCCGCGGGTTCTCGTGCGAGGCATCGCTCCATCCGGCAAAACTCCCCGCCAAAGGCAAGGCGCATACCTCGACCAGCGTGCCTACAGGCACTTCCACCGTGCCGACACCCACGCCCAACGCCTCGTCCGACGTGCGGACACTCAGACTGGCCATTGGCACGGAGACGGTATCGGACAACCGCGGGAAGAACATGGCCCACAGCATCTTGTCGTCCGTCAGGGTCAGCGGACGAGGATTGCGCTCGTCGCCGTCGTTCCAGCAGATGAAAGTGTAGCCTGCCGACGGCACGGCGGTGATATTGAGCACGGTTCCGACAGAATAAGTGCCGCCGCCGGCGACAGAGCCTCGCAGCGGGTCGTTGGCGGCAAGCGAGAGGGTCACCATCGGCCCGTCGGCCACCACGTTGCCAAAGTCGCTCCATGGCGCGGCTGCGGAGTATGCCGCCTGACTGCCCGCGGGGACATGCAACGTGCTGGAAGCCAGCGAGAGATTATAGAAGGAGTAGGGCGACGTGCGCGGCGGCGTGGGGCGGTTGCACCACACGTCGGACAAAGCCGTGCAGCCCTCGAAGACACGAAGGCCGACCGTGTCCATCGACGCGGGGATAACCACCGTCTGCAAGCCGCTGCAGCCGTTGAAAGCGCTGTTTCCCAACCACGTGACACCGCCTCCGATGGCCACGCTGCTCAGCCCGGTACACTCGTAGAAAGCCAACTGCCCCACCTGGAGCACATTGAGAACCTCACCGTTGTAGTTCACACTCGCCGGAATCTGCAATGCACCCGTGGGACGTGTATAGCCGTCCCACCCGTTGACCGGCATGGATGTGTGGTTGGGATAGGTCACCTCCACGCCACCAGCCACGATGCTGAAATAGAGTGTCTGCCCGCTGCTTACAACCAGCGAGAAGTCCTGCGCCCAAACCGTCCAAGTCCAGGAGCAAAGCAGGAGAAATATTGCCAATCTTTTCATATATCCGCTATAACGGAAAAAAACTTTTTTTATTGTAAACTTTTTTCATTCCATCCTCAACAGGCGAAAAAGATTTGGCAGAATGGTAAATTTTTACTATCTTTGCATTTTCTCTCCAAAGAGAAAACCAATTGTAAAGAATTGTAATATAATAACAAATATAGAAAAAGAACAGACGAACTATGGATAAAAAGTCGATTATTGGACTGGTTTTGATTTTCGGAATCTTTGTAGGCTACATGTGGTGGGTGTCGCCCTCGGCCGAGGAACGCGCCAAGATGGAAGCCGAGCGACAGCACATGCTGGATTCGATGGCCAACGCGCAGCGTGTGGCCGACTCGGTGGCCACGGCACAGGCACGCCTCGACTCGCTGGCCGCCGCCGGCGACAGCACGGCCCTCGCCGCCACAGGCACCAAGGCAATGGACATGGGGGTCTTCGGCCTTGCCGACCAGACCGAAGCCCAGACCTACGAGCTTTACACCGACCTCATGAACATCTATTTCAGCAACCTCGGTGCCAGCATCAATAGCTTGGTGCTCAACGATTACATGACCTACGACAGCAACGAACTGTGGCTCATCACCCCCTCGGACGACAACCTCAACCTCGTTTTCTCCACCGCCGACAACCGCGTGGTGAACACCAAAGACCTCGTCTTCACCCCCTACCTCAACGGCACGCCGTGGAACGACCTGAATTCCGCTGCCGCCGTGAAGGGCGACGACTCTACTGTGGTCAGCTTCCGCGCCGAACTTGCCGACAGCCTCCACGAGGGCTACCTGGAGTTCCGCTACACCGTGCACGGCAACAGCTACGAGGTGGACTTCGACATCAACTTCGTGGGTCTCGCCGACATCATCCGCTCCAGCAACTACCTCGACCTGCAGTGGCACAACCGTATGAACCGCCAGGAGAAAGTCTCCGCCGGCAACCGCGGCAAAGGCAACCGCAACAGCGACCGCGAGCGCTACTACAGCAGCATCTATTACAAATCCCCCAAAGACGATGTGGAAAACCTCTCCATGGGCAGTGACGACGGCGAGCAGGTGAAAACCAACCTCGACTGGATAGCCTTCAAGCAACAGTACTTCTGCGCCATCATCACCGCCGAAGGCGAGCCCTTCGAGAACGCCGACGTGAAGGTGACCACCAACAGCAAGGACACCAACAGCCGCTACCTCACCGATATGTACGCCGTCATCGGCATCCCCTACACCCCCGAGACCCAACAGGTGAACATGGGCTTCTACTTCGGCCCCACCAAGTACCGCGACCTCAAGGCCATGGACCGCGGCTTCGAGAAGATGCTGCCCCTCGGCTGGACCATCATCTCCAAGAGCATCAGCCGCTGGCTCATCATCCCGGCCTTCAACTTCCTGGAGAACTTCCTCACCAACTACGGCCTCATCATCATCCTCTTCACGCTCATCATCCGCCTCATCCTCCTGCCCCTGGTGTACAAGAGCTACCGCGGCAGCGCCATCATGCGCATCCTCAAGCCCGAGATGGACGCCCTCAACGCCAAGTACCCCAAGCCCGAACAGGCCATGCAGAAACAGCAACAGATGATGGCCCTGCAGAAGAAGGCCGGCTACAGCCCCATGGCAGGCTGCCTGCCTGTACTCATCCAGATGCCCTTCCTGACGGCCATGTTCATGTTCTTCCCCATCGCCATCGAACTGCGCCAGAAACCCTTCCTCTGGTGCGACGACCTCTCCACCTACGACTCCATCCTCGACTTCGGCTTCAACATCCCGCTCTACGGCGACCACGTCTCCCTCTTCTGCCTCCTGATGTTCGGCATGCAGTTCTTCTACACCTGGTACACCATGCGCAACCAGAACATGAGCGGCGGCATGCCCGGCATGAAATTCATGATGTACTTCATGCCCTTCATGATGCTCTTCATCTTCAACAGCCAGAGCGCCGGACTCAACCTCTACTACCTCATCTCCCTCACCTTCACCATGGCCACCATGATGCTCATCCGCCGCTTCACCAGCGAGAAGAAGGTCCGCGCCCACATGGCCGCCTACGACCAGAAACACGCCAACGGCAACGGCAAACCCAAGAAGAAGAGCAGCTTCGCCAAGCGCCTCGAAGAGATGCAGAAGATGGCCGAGCAGATGCAGAAACAGCAGCAGAACAACAAACGATAATATCAATCCCTAAAACACAAATATTATGGTTGTAACCTTAGTAACAATATTTATTATCGGATACTTCTTCATCGCGATGGAGCATCCGCTTAAAATCAACAAAACGGCATCGGCACTGATGCTGGGCACGCTGCTTTGGACGGTATTCGTCTTCTGCAACGCCACCTTCGATCCCTCGATGGACTCCGACACATGGCACAAGTTCATCAGCGGTCACCTGGTGGAGAACCTTGGCGAGACGGCGGAAATCGTATTCTTCCTCCTCGGAGCCATGACCATCGTCACCCTGATTGAGGACTATCAGGGCTTCCGCGTCATCACCGACAAGATTACCACCACCGACAAGAAGAAGCTCCTCTGGGTCATCAGCATCCTCACCTTCTTCCTCTCGGCCCTGCTGGACAACATGACCACCGCCATCGTCATGGTGGCCCTGCTGCGCAAACTCATTGCCGACAAGAAGGAGCGCTGGCTCTACGCCGGCATGGTCATCCTCGCCGCCAACGCCGGCGGCGCTTGGAGCCCCATCGGCGACGTGACCACCATCATGCTCTGGATCAGCGGCCAGGTGACCACCGTCAACATCATCGTCAAAACGCTCATTGCCTCGCTTGTCTGCATGGTGGTGCCCGTGCTCATCATCGGTTCCACCTTGAAAGGCGAAATCCAGCGTCCCGAAGAGTCCAACAGCGGCGTGGAAATCCCCGTCAAGCTGCGCAAACTCGTCCTCTTCATGGGCATCGCCGCCCTCATCTTCGTCCCCGTCTTCAAGACCATCACCCATCTGCCCCCCTACCTGGGCATGCTCTTCGGACTGGCCATCCTGTGGGTAACCACCGAAATTCTCAGCCGCAAGTACGAGAAAGAGGGCCACAAACTGCCCACGGCAGTCTCCACCCTCGAGCACATCGACACCCCCACCATCCTCTTCTTCCTCGGCATCCTGATGGCCGTCTCCTGCCTGAAGGTGAGCGGCATTCTGGGCAGCCTGGCCACAGGCCTCAACGGCGCCTTCGGCACCGAAGCCCCGGGCTTCTTCTTCATCGACCTCATCATCGGTGTCCTCTCGGCCGTGGTCGACAACGTGCCACTGGTGGCTGCCGCCATGGGCATGTACCCGCTGGGCGACGGCGCCATCTTCGACGTCAACCATCCCTTCTGGGAGTTCCTCGCCTACTGCGCCGGTACCGGCGGTAGCCTCCTCATCATCGGTTCCGCCGCCGGCGTGGCCGTGATGGGTATGGAAAAGATCGACTTCATCTGGTACCTCAAGAAAATCTCTCTCCTCGCCCTGGCAGGCTACATTGCCGGAGCAATTGTGTTCATCCTGATGGATGTGACCCTATTTGAACAAGTGGCATGGTTAAGAGACTTGGCATAGCATGGCGGCTGTGGTGCCTGCGTCCCTGGTGGCGCAAGGCACTGAATGTCGCAACCGTAATATTCGCCCTGGCAGGCGCCGCCATCATCGGCGCCTGGGGGCTTTATCAGCTCGGCGTCACCAACAACAGCGGCGCGGTGGACAAGAACTACCGCTCGCTGCTCGAGGTATCGGAAATCGAGGACCTCAATCATGCCCAACTCTCAAACAACGAGCTGGACGCCGAGTGGGCACTGCAGTATGGGCGTGTGGCCGCGCTGGCGCGTTTCTACCCCGTCAACGCACGCCTCATCCTCACCGCCGCACAGAACAGCGACGACCCCATGGTGGTGGACCGCATGCTGGCTGCCGCGCGTATCTATATTGACGACCCCAAGGGCGTCGACCGTCTGGGGCAGCGCATCTCGCAGCTCATCAGCGAGGTGCCGCAGCAGCAGAACGGCAACGTCATCCCCTGGATGCAGGGCGTGGAATGGCCAGCCCTGAAGCAGGCCATCCTGCGCGACAGCGCCCTCATCCGCGAGGCCGGACGCCTCTCAGGTGTCGAACCGCGCCTCATCGTCGGTTGCCTCGTCGGCGAACAGATACGCCTCTTCAACTCCAAACGCGAGATGTTCAAGAAGTACCTCGGCCCCGTCAAGGTGCTCAGCGTCCAGAGCCAGTTCAGCTACGGCGTCAACGGCATCAAGGACTTCACCGCTAAGGCCGTCGAGGACCACCTGAAAGACCCCACCTCCGAGTACTACATGGGGCCCGCCTACGAGCACCTGCTCGACTTCGAGACCGACGACCACGTCACCGAGCGCTACAACCGCCTCGTCGACTACCGCAACCACCTCTACTCCTACCTCTACACCGGCTGCATCCTGCACCAGACCATGCTGCAATGGCGCCGCGCAGGCTACGACATCAGCGACCGCCCCGATGTGCTCTTCACCCTCTTCAACGTGGGCTTCTCGCAGTCCGTCCCCAAGGCCAACCCCGTCCCCGGCGGCAGCCACATCAAGGTGGGCGACGCAACCTACACCTTCGGCGCCCTGGGCTTCGACTTCTACTACAGCGGCGAACTGGCCGACGTCTTCCCCTTCCAGCGCGAACGCTTCGCCAAGAACCAGCGCCCCTTGACGGCGGAAGATGTGAAGCGCATACAGGACAACATGAGCGACTGCAACCGCCCCGAACGCGGCCTCGAATACCGCCGCGACTCCGTGAGCACCACCCCGCAGGAAAAACCCGACCCCTTCGGCGTCAACCACGACCAGGTGAAGCCCATCGAGCATACGGCACAGTGAGAATTGACAATTAAAAAAATAACCAATTAAAACACAAAAAACAATGATGAAAAAAATCCTTATGATGGCCTTCGTGGCCACGAGCATGCTGCTGGCTACCAGCTGCAGCAAAGACGAGACGACCAGAAAGTCTTCTCCGGCGACAGCCTGAAGGGCACCACCTGGGTGGCCAACCTCAACGAGAGCATGACCGAGTCCCGAGAGGGCCAGGAAATGACCATGTCCATCAAGGGCAAGGTGTCCATTACGTTCAACACCGAGACCGCCGGCACCGCCATTGTCGATGTCACCATGTCCTCCTCCCTCATGGGCGAGCCCTTCTCCGAGCCTATGAACGAAACCGTCGACTTCACCTATACCTTCGACGGCAGCAAGGTGACCATCACGCAGACGGATGAAGAAGACGAAACCAACTCCTTCTACCTGACGCTCAACAGCGACAAAACCGCCCTGGTGGGCACGCAGAACAATTTCGCGGTGGAATTCTACCTTCAGTAGAACATCCCTGTCGCCTCCATTGTCATTAAATCCATAAAACTTTATACCTTAACCCCCCAAAAATCATTATTATGAAAGCTTTACGCAAAATGCTGATGGCCTTCGTTGCCATCGCGACCCTGGGCCTCACCGTGGCCTGCGAAAAAGACAACAGCGAGCCCGCCAGCGGCAACACCGACGGCAACATCGTCGGCACATGGAAGGTGGACCGCCTCACCCTCAACGGCATGGCCATGAACACCGACAGCCTCAACATCGCCATCCTCGTCAACAGCGACGGCACCGGCGTAGTCTCGCGTCCCGACGCCACCCTCTCCTTCGGCTGGAGCCAGAACGGAACCACCCTGACCATCACCCCGACGGCCTTCGGCAGCTCGTTCGACTACACCATCACCCTCCTCACCGACACCGAGGCCAGCATCACCGGCACCGTGGTTCCCGGCACCGACATCCAGGGCGATGTGACTGTCCACATGGTTCGCATCGACAACCCCGGCGATGACCCCGACCCCAACCCCGGCGACGACCCCGACCCCAATCCCGGTGACGACCCCGACCCCAACCCCGGCGACACCACTGCCACCACCTTCCCCGCTGGCACCAACTGGACCTACAACTACACCACGGAGTCTTTCAACGTTGAATACCAGGGCATGACCGTTCCCGCCAGCGTCCAGCTGACCATGAACCTCGCCTTCGACGCCGGAGGCCAGAACGGCACCCTCGAGATGAACGGCACTCCCATCGTCACTCTCCCCTACGTGGGAGCCATGCCCCTCACCGACTATGCCGTCAGCGAGAACGCCAGCTTCACCTACACCTACGACGCTGCCACCGCCACCGGCATTGCCAACGGCCATCTGCCCGGCACCGCCAGCGAGCAGGTCCCCTTCAGCTACAACTCGTCCACCAACACCATCGAGCTGACGCTGCCCTCCGACATCTGGAACTCCCTTGCCGCCAACATTCCCGAAGGCGTCAACTTCCCCATCAGCAGCCTCCCCACCACCATCGTGTTCACCCGCGTGAACAACTAACGACGAATCTTCACTCAATATGTTTGTTCAACCGCCGCAGCTTCAACAACTGCGGCGGTTGCTTTTCCCCCTGCCACCCCCTTTCCTTCCCCCTTTTCCCACCCCTGCCC
>DGTB01000145.1 GCA_002394185.1 Bacteroidales bacterium UBA4347
GCACGGCGACACGCTGATATGGAGCTCCTGGCGCGGCCCCCTGCAGTTCTACCTCGGCTCTCGCCAGCCGGGCTCGCAGGGCATCGCCGGGGCCGACGGCCCCATGCTGACGCTTGCACCCAATCCCGCAACGGAGAGCATCGTCATAGAGAGCCCCGGGGGCATGCTGCAGCTGCTGGACTCCGAAGGCCGCGAGGTGATGGCCCGACGCCTGCACGGCGGACGCGCGACGGTCGACATATCGACGCTGCCGCGGGGTGTCTACACCGTACGCCTCACCACGGCGGAGGGGGTGGCGTCGCGGCAGGCGATTTTCCGTTGAAATGTTAAATTTTCATAGCAACACAATTTTATTTTGAAAGCGGAGTTATTATGGGTGAAAAATAACTGATTGTTCAACATATAAAGGCGCGTATGATGCAGGAATACGAATTCACCCATGCGGACACATTTCCGACCTCTGCAAGCACAAGCATACAACCCTCGGAGCAGATACTCCAGAACATACTGAGTTTTGCCCGCTGCTGCCAGAACGTAGAGGCAGGAGGTGTAAAGATGAAGCTCTTCCTGAACTAAAGAAAAGGGAAGGCGGCAGAGAAGAACAGAAAGCATCGAGCCCCCGACCGCTGTGCGGTGGGGGCTCGATGCTTCTATTGGATTCCTGCCGGCTAATCGGCGAGGGTGTGGGTCTTGAGGACGAAGTCGCGGCCGAGGTATTTCTCGCGCACGTCGGGGTCGTTGGCGAGTTCCTGCGGGCTGCCCTGCTGGAGGATGGCGCCCTCGTAGAGGAGGTAGGCGTGCTTGGTGATGCTGAGGGTTTCGCGGACGTTGTGGTCGGTGATGAGGACGCCGATGTTGCGCTTGACGAGTTTGCGGATGATGATGTCCTGGATGTCCTGCACGGCAATGGGGTCGACGCCGGCGAAGGGCTCGTCGAGGAGGAGGAACTTGGGGTCGTTGGCCAAGGCCCGGGCAATCTCGGTACGGCGGCGCTCGCCGCCGGAGAGCTGTATGCCCTTGCTGTTGCGTATGTGCTGCAGGCTGAAGTCGTTGAGGAGGGTTTCGAGTTTCTCTTCGCGCTGGGGCTTGTCGAGGTCCTTGCGGAATTCGAGGATGGACATGATATTGTCGGCCACAGACATCTGGCGGAAGACCGAGGCCTCCTGGGCCAGGTAGCCGACGCCCATCTGGGAGCGGCGGTACATGGGGAGGCTGGTGAGCTCGATGGTCTCGCCGGTCTCGCCCTTGTCGGTCTCGGGGGCGAGGTAGACTTTGCCGCTGAAAGGCTTGATGATGCCTACAACCATGTAGAAGGTGGTGGTTTTGCCGGCGCCGTTGGGGCCGAGGAGGCCGACGACCTCGCCCTGGCGCACCTCGATGGAGGCACCCTTGACGACGGTGCGCTTGCCGTATGTTTTCACTACGTTGTCGGTGTAGAGTCTCATTGTTTATATCTTTTTAGCAGTGATCAAATTATTCCTTCGCGGAGGATGTCGTGGATGTGGACGATGCCGAGGTAGTGGTGGTCGGTGTCGGTGACGATGAGCTGTGTGATGGAGTTCTGGCGCATCATCTGGAGGGCGTTGACGGCGTACTCGGTGTCGAGGATGGTGCGAGGGTTGGTGTGCATGATGTCGGCGGCGGTGGAGGGGGAGTGGTAGGTCTGCATCATGCGGCGGAGGTCGCCGTCGGTGATGATGCCGCGGATGGCGCCGTTCTCGGTGACCACGGCGCAACCGAGACGCTTGGAGGTCATCTCGAGGATGGTGTCGTCGACAGAGGTGGAGGGAGACACTTCAGGGCGCTCATTCTGGATGTAGAGGTCGGAGACACGGAGGTAGAGCTGCTTGCCGAGGGCGCCGCCGGGGTGGAAGCGCGCGAAATCGCGGGCGGAGAAGTTGCGGCACTCGATGAGGGCCACGGCCAGGGCGTCGCCCATGACGAGCTGGGCGGTGGTGCTGGAGGTGGGTGCGAGGTTGTTGGGGCAGGCTTCGTGTTCCACGGTGGTGTCGAGGACGATGTCGGCTTCGTGGGCGAGGAAGGAGTCGGTGTTGCCGACGATGGCTATGAGGGTGTTGCCGAAGTTCTTGATGAGGGGCACAAGGACCTTGATCTCCGGGGTGTTGCCGCTCTTGGAAATGCAGATGACAACGTCGCCGGGGCGCACCATGCCGAGGTCGCCATGTATGGCGTCGGCGGCATGAAGGAAGAGTGCCGGGGTGCCGGTGGAATTGAGGGTGGAAACAATTTTGACGGCAATGTTGGCGCTCTTGCCGATGCCGGTGACAACCACACGTCCAGAGGCCGAAAAAAGCGTTTCGACGGCCTTTGAAAAGCTTTCTCCGATGTAGTTTTGGAGATTTTCTATAGCTTTTTTTTCATCATTAATTACCTGAACGGCAATTTGTTGTATCTCTTCGTGGCTCTTCACTGTGAATTTTTTTTTGTTGATTCAATTTTTTTGACTACCTTTGTAAAACTGAAACCTATAACGCTTTTTTGCGTCAATTATTGTGAATTTATGAAGGATTTGCATACATATTTGAAAGAAATCTTTGGATTCGACCAGTTTAAGGGCGACCAAGAGGCCATCATACAAAGCCTGCTGGACGGCAACGATACCTTTGTCATCATGCCCACCGGCGGTGGCAAGAGCTTGTGCTACCAGCTGCCGGCCATGATCAGCAAGGGCATAGCCATCGTGGTGTCGCCCCTGATAGCGCTGATGAAGAACCAGGTGGACGCTGTGCGCTACACCTCGGGGAGCCAGTGCGTGGCACACTTCCTGAACTCCTCGCTCAACCGTGCACAGGTGACAGAGGTGAAAGAGGACCTGCTGAAGGGCGACACGAAGTTGCTCTATGTGGCCCCGGAGACCCTCTCGAAGGAGGAGACGGTGGAATTCCTGCGACAGATCACCATCTCGTTTTTCGCCATCGACGAGGCGCACTGCATTTCGGAGTGGGGCCACGACTTCCGCCCTGAATACCGCCGGCTGCGCGATGCCATTAAGGCCATCAACCCCCATGTGCCCATCCTGACGCTGACTGCCTCGGCTACGCCGAAGGTGCAGCAGGACATCATCAAGAACCTGGGCATGGAAAATGCCAAAACCTTCATATCGAGCTTCAACCGTCCCAACCTCTACTACGAGGTGCGTCCCAAGCCGAGCGACCCGATGCTGCTGCACAAGGAGATTATACGCTTCATCAAAGACAATCCGGGCAAGAGCGGCATCATCTACTGTCTGACACGCAAGCGCGTGGAGGAGCTGGCGGAGCTGCTGGTCATCAACGGCATCAAAGCCCTGCCCTACCATGCCGGCCTGGACAACAAGGTAAGAACGGAGAATCAGGACAAATTCCTGATGGAGGACGTGGATGTCATTGTGGCCACTATAGCCTTCGGCATGGGCATCGACAAGCCGGATGTGCGCTTCGTCATCCATTATGACATACCGAAGAGCATCGAAGGCTACTACCAAGAGACCGGCCGCGCCGGCCGCGACGGCGGCGAGGGGCGCTGCATAGCCTTCTACAGCGAGCAGGACGTGGAGAAACTTTACAAATTCTTTACCGACAAAAACGTCACCGAGCAGGAGATGGCCAAACAGCTGGTGCAGGAGATGGTCTCCTATGCCGAAAGCTCGGCCTGCCGCCGGCTGAACATATTGAAATACTTCGGCGAAGACTACAACGAACCCTACTGTGGCAACTGCGACAACTGCACACACCCCAAACCCCAGGTGGAGGCTAAGGAAGAGATGCAGTTTGCACTGGAAACCGTGGTGGCCATGAAACAGGCTTTCAAGCCCAAGGACATTGTGGATGTCATGCTGGGGCGCAAGAATGCAAACACCAAGACCTACCATCTGGACAAGCTGGAGCAGTTCGGCGGCGGATCAGACCACGACGATCTCTTCTGGAAAGCCGTGTTGCGACAGGCGCAATTTGAAGGTCTGCTGCAAAAGGAAATTGAGCAATACGGTGTGTTGAAACTCACCCCGGCGGGCAATAAATATATCAAGAACCCCTACAGCCTATACGTCACCTGCGACCACGACTACTCGGCCGCAGCCAACGAGGACGACGAGGAGCTGATGGCTGCAAGCGGCGGTGCATCGGCGGCCGGAGACGAGGCTCTCTATGTGCAGCTGAAGAGCCTGCGCAAGAGCATCGCTGCGCGCGAGAAACTGCCGGCCTACGTCATCTTCGAGGAGTCATCGCTGAAGGACATGACACTGCAATACCCCTGCACGGTGGAGGAGCTGAGCCACTGTGCCGGCGTAGGCATCGCCAAAGCTCAGAAATACGGAGAACCATTCATCGACCTCATCAAGCGATACGTCGAAGACAACGACATCGAGCGTCCGCAGGACATCGTGGTGCGTTCGGCGGTGAACAAGTCGGGCCTGAAGGTGTATATCATCATGTCCATCGACCGCCGCAAGAGCCTAGAGGATATCGCCGCCGGCAAAGGCATCACTATGGAAGAACTGCTGACCGAAATGGAACACATCATCTCAAGCGGCACCAAATTAAATATTGATTATTATATTAATGAGGAAATAGAACCTGACCACCAGGAAGAGCTGCTCGACTACTGGCGCAACTCCGAGAGTGCATCGCTCGAGGAAGCCTACGAAGAATTTGAAGACGACCCTGACTACACCGAGGAGGAGATACGCTTAATGCGTATCAAATTCATGGCCGACTACGGACACTAAGACAAAAGAGACACATATTCCTGTGGCCATAGGCCAAACAACCACCTGGCCACCATGCGGGATAATGTTCATAGGATACTGCTGCTGATGTTGTTGCTGACGGCAATGACATCGGGAAGGGTATGTGCCCAAATGCCAACATATTGGTGGAATACCGATCTGCACAAAGACGACACTTCCTACATCTGTACATCTGGGTATGGGTACATTAAATGTGACTATTGGAGGCCGGAGACTTACGACTCGTGGGCCATTATCAACAGCACAGAAGACACCTTTTATATCAAGCCCTCCTATATGATAGCCATTCGAGGGCAAAGTGTCTCCAATGAACTCAACGGTTATATAGATATCTGGACAGACTCCTCCTCCAGCACATACCGTCGCATCACCCTCATTACCGAAAACGACTCCATCATGGTCACCGGACACCATGCGACCATGCACGTCCACTTCAACGCCTCGCCCACCATCAGGTATCAACGGACCTGCATCTTTACTATTGGCCGAAACTCAACACCATCACAAATACCCTGCAGTATTATCCTGTCCATAGCGGTCAACCGTATCACAACCACAGCTGCCACCCTGCACTTCTCCGATTCGACACACACCAAGTATGTCACCGTCAACGGCCAGCCCCACACCGTCACCGGCGACAGCCTACGACTTACAGGACTTACACCCAATACTGAATATATCGTAAAAGCCATTACACAGAATGACCAAGAATACCCCTGCTGCACCGCAAGAGCATCCTTCTGGACCGACCCCGAATCCCATACCGGCTGCCCCGACGTGCTCAACCTCCACTCCAACTATGTGCGAGGAGCAACCTACCAAAATATAAATTTAGACAATCCCAATGCAGATATCGGTATCGTCAACTTTGGTTCCTCGAGTTTCTTCTCACGACACTCCGTACACACAGACCCCAACGAAACCGACCCTAATACAGGCAACCTGCTCCACACCGTCGGCCCCGGGCTGCCAGGAACTGTCAAGCTGGGCAATAATCTCACTGGTGGAGAGGCGGAATCCATCACCTATTACCTCCACGTCGACACCCTCCTCTACTCGCTCATCATGCTCCACTATGCCGCCGTGCTGCAGAACCCCGACCATACCCAGATCAATCAGCCCCGCTTCAGGATGGAAATCCTCGACCAAAACGATTCCATCATCGACCCCACCTGTGGCGCCGCCGACTTCATAGCCTCAACCTCCCTCGGTTGGAACGCCTATGAACCATATGAGGTATTGTGGAAAGACTGGACCACCATCGGGGTGAATCTTGCTCCCTACCATGGGCAGGATGTGCGCCTGCGCCTCACATCATACGACTGCAAGGCAGGTGGCCACTTTGGCTATGCCTACTTCTATGCCGAATGCCAGCAGCCCTCCATACGGGCCGACCACTGCGGCGTTGTCGACACCATCACCCTCACCGCCCCCAACGGCTTCAACTACCAATGGTACAACGCCCAATCCAGCGCCCCATTCTCCACCGACCAGACCATCGTCTACCCCACCTCCAGAGGCAACGTCCGTTGCAAGCTCTCCTTCATCGAGAATCCCACCTGCTATCTCAACATCAACGCCTACGTCACCAACTACTGGCCACAGGCCATCGTAGACACCCTCTACACCATCGACCACGGATGCGACGGCTACGAGGTGCAATTCATCAACCGCAGCACCATCGTCGACGACAATGGCACTCCCCTGCCGGGAAACACCACTTGCGAATCCGCACAATGGTTCTTCGGCGACAGGAACATGAGCGCACGGTATTCGCCATCCCACACCTATCAACATTCCGGCACCTATACCGTCACCCTCATCGTCGGGCTTTCCAACCAGGAATGCACCGACACCGTCACCTATACCATCACCACCCCCGACGCATGGGCCCCAGCCGACCAGGTCCTCTCCTGCTGCGACTCGCTCCTGTGGATCGACAGCCTGTGGTACTCGCACGACACCGTCGGCCCCACCTGCCGGGTACCCTTCCCCGAGACCTGCGACACCATCTATACCCTCCACCTCACCACCCTGCCCACGTCACACTTCACCCTACCTGTCGACACCATCTGCTATACCCCCAACCATTTCTGGCGAGGGCATATGGTAGCCTCCGACTACACCCTCGCCGATACCGCCTATCCCATCCTTACCGACACCCTCCTGGCTGCCAACGGCTGCGACTCCCTTGTCCACCAACCCCTTGTGCAACTACCTCCCGACCAAGCTGTCATCATGGTGGAGCCCGATTGCGTCACCGGACAATACTCCCTCTCTGCCGTCACCGACAAACACTTCTGGCTCTGGTCCTCCTCACCCCTCGACAGCGCCCTCCTCGGCCATGAGCACGACACCACCCTGATGGTCAACCCCGACAGTGCCGTCGTCTACACCCTCACCACCTACTACAACGACACCCTCTTCTGCCCCACTTCGAAATCGCAACCCCTTGCCAAACCCAACTTCCCACACGTAGAGCTGGAAGTGAACCCCAACGTCCTCACATTCGAACGACAAGTGCTCTATGCCTACGACCGCAGCGAAGGGCTCTCCTCGCGCCAGTGGACCCTCGTCAACCACGGCATCTCCTCCGACACCGTCCGCCTCCCCGATACCGAACGACGCATAGTCTTCCCCGTCGACATCGACAACGACAGCGTCTCTGTCATCCTCAACGTAGGCAACAACTTCTGCCAGGACACCCTCCGCCGCACCATTCCCATCATCCTCACCCACACCTTCGCCCCCAACGTCTTCACCCCCGATGCCGACAACAACAATCGCTTCGTCATCGTTGGCCAAGGCATCCTCGAATCCGAACTCACCATCTACAACCGCCAGGGCCTGCTGGTCTTCACCACCAACGACATCCAGCAAGGCTGGGACGGCACCCACAACGGCACCCCCTGCCCGCAGGGAGCCTACGTCTGGCACCTCCGCGTGCGCACCGCCGACCGCCCCGACGACTGGCGCACTTCGGTGGGCACCGTCACACTCCTCCGGTAATTTTTTTTCTTCATATTGGAAAATAGTTGTATCTTTGCACCAGATTCAACGAGCATAGGGGTGCTCTTATGTAGCTCACAATGAGCGCAAAGAAGCTGAGAACATACCCTTCAAACTTGATCGGGATAATGCCCGCGTAAGGAAATGAATTATGGAACACACAAAGAATAGCTGTGGCCGCTATCGCTTTTTCAAGGCCACCAGGATTAGCCGCCAGCAGATGATAGCCTGCTGCGCATTGGCAGTTTCTTTCTTTTTCGGCAACAACGCCTTTGCCCAGACCAAAGACACGGTGAAGACCCTCGAGGAGGTGATGATTTCGGCCTCGCGCGCCGACAACAAAACGCCGCTCACCACCACCACCATCGACCGCCAGACCCTCGACGACAACAAGATTGCCGTCTCGATGCCCTACATGCTCGAGCTGCAACCCTCGGTGGTCGTCACCGGCGAAAACGGCCCCACCGGCGAAACCAAAATCAGCATCCGCGGCGTCAGCGCCTCTCGTATCAACGTCAACATCAACGGCATCACCCTCAATGACCCGGAGAGCCAGGAAGTCTTTTGGTACAATATCCCCAACCTGGGCGGCATGGCACAGAGCCTGCAGCTCCAGCGCGGTGTCGGAGCCTCCACAGGCGGTTCGCCCTCCTTCGGCGGCGCCATGAACCTCCAGACCTTCAACGCCAGCCAGTCGCCCTACGGCAACGTCGACTTCGGCTTCGGCTCTTGGAACACCATGACCCAGGGATTCACCGTCGGCACGGGACTGCTCAAACACGGATTCTCCTTCGATGCCGCCTACAACGGCACCACCTCCGACGGCTTTATCCGCGGCAGCGGCGCCGACCAACGAAGCCTCTTCCTTACCGCCGGCTACTATGGCGAACGCTCCATCCTCAAAGCCGTCTTCATCATGGGACACCAAACCACCGGCATCACGTGGAATGGCGCCTATGCCGCCGACCTCGACAACGACCGCCTCTATAACCCCGCAGGCGAATACTACGACGCTGCCGGCAACCGCCACTACTACCAAGACGAGAACGACAACTACAACCAACGCCACTACCAGCTCTACTACACCTACCTCGCCTCCGAACGGCTCACCCTCAACGCAGCCTTCGACTTCACCCACGGCGACGGCTACTACGAGAACTACCGCTACAACAAGAAAGTCAAACAATACGGACTCACCCTCCTCAACGGCAACGCCAAAAGCGACTTTATCCACCGCAAGGAGATGCTCAATTCCGCCTATACCGGCACCCTCTCGGCCCACTACACCCCCACCGGGAAGACCACCTTCGACTTCGGCGAGACCTTCGTCTACTACACCGGCAACCACTTCGGCAACCTCCTTTGGGCCATGGACAGCGTAGCCCTCAACGGCCAATACCTCGAAGTCGACAAAGCCAACCCCTTCGAGTGGTATCGCAACCAAGGCGTCAAGAAAGACAACACCTTCTTCGCCAAAATGAACAACGAATTCGCCGACGACCTCAACATCTATGCCGAAGCCCAGCTGCGCAATGTCGACTACGCCCTCTACGGCCTCGAGGCCGATCGCGAGAACCTCGACTTCCATCAGAAATACCTCTTCTTCAACCCCAAACTCGGCGTCAACTACCTCCTCTTCGACCGCCACCGGTTCTATGCCGTGGCCGGCCTCGTCAGCCGCGAACCCACACGCTCCGACATCAAGGAGACCTATCTCGAAGGCGACACCATCAAGGCCGAAACCATGCTCGATTTCGAACTGGGATACAGCCTCGGCAACGAGCACTTCGCCTTCAACGCCAACCTCTACGCCATGCTCTACAAAGACCAGCTCACCCCCTCGGGCAACTACTCCCCCAGCGGCTATGCCCTGATGGAGAATGTCGACAAGAGCTACCGCATCGGTATCGAGCTCACCGGCGGCTACCGCGTCAACAGCCTCCTGGCCCTCGACGCCAACCTCACCCTCAGCACCAACCGCATCCTCGACTACACCTGCATGGTCACCACCGACGACTGGAGCGACAAACAGCTTGTCAACTTCGGCAACACCGACCTCTCCCTCTCGCCCTCCCTCATCGGCGCCGCCATCGTCACCATCACCCCCCTCAAGGACGCCAAACTGCAACTCATCGGCAAATATGTAGGCAGCCAGTACGCCGACAACTCCGGCCGCGAGGAAATGAAGGTCGACCCCTACTTCCTGCTCAACGCCCGCGCCAGCTATATCTTCCACCTCGGAAAGGGATGGCAGAACGAGCGCCAGCTTGAACTCCAGTTCGCCGTCAACAACATCCTCGACCACGACTACCGCCTCTCGGCCTACGCCTCCTCCACCGTCGACCCCCTCACCGGTGCCTTCACCTACGACCGCACCTTCTTCCAACAGCCCGGCATCAACTTCATGGGCCGCGTAATCTACCGGTTCTAAATGAATATTCTGGACATCATCGGCGCCGCCATCGGTTTGGTCTATGTCTTCAGCGAGTATAGGGCAAACCGATGGTTCTGGCCGTCGAGCCTGCTGATGGCGGCCTTCTACGCCGTCATCAACTTCCGCATCGGCTGGTACGCCAACACCGGCATCTGCATCTACAATTTCCTCATCTCCATCTACGGCCTCCTGGCGTGGCGCGGCATAGTGGAGCGCCGGCAGAAGATGGAGCGCCGGCATCCTGCCGGCAAGGACAATGCCGAACCGCTGGGTGATGCCGGCAAGGTGCCGGCGGTCCAAGAGATGCCGGCGGTCCAGGAAGAGCGCCCCGTCAGCTCCTGCCCCCTGCGCTACTGGCCGTGGCTCCTCCTGGCCACCGCCGCGCTCACCCTCCTCTTCCGCTGGCTGCTGGCCCTGATGGGCGAGGCCACCATGCCCCTCCTCGACGGCCTCAGCGCCGCCCTCGGCATCGTCGGCATGTGGATGCTGGCGCAGAAATACTGGCAGCAGTGGCTCTTCTGGCTCGTCAGCGAGCCCATCCTCGCCTACATCTATTTCTCCACAGGCTACACCGCCTCCGCCGTCATGTATGTCATTTACGAAGTGTTTGTCATAATGGGTATCATCCGATGGAAAAAACTCAGCATATCGTAATCCTCGCCGCCGGCGACTTCCCCACCCACCCCGTGCCCCTGCGCGCACTGCGCGAGGCCGACTTCGTCGTCTGCTGCGACAGCGCCTACGGCAAGTGGAAAACGGAAAACGGAAAGCGGAAAATGGAAATGCCGTTCGTCGTCATCGGCGACGGCGACTCCCTGCCCGAGGCCGACAAGCATGCCCTGGGCAACCGCTGGATCCAGGTCGACGAGCAGGACTACAACGACCTCCACAAGGCCATGGCCTACGCGATGAGCGGAACATGGAACACGGAACGTGGAACACTGCCGGATGCGCCAGCCCACTTTCCGCTCCACATCACCATCCTCGGCGCCACAGGCCGCCGCGAGGACCACACGCTGGGCAACATCTCCTACCTCGTCACCTTCGCCGAAGAGTACCCGGGCGTCGACATCGAGATGCTCACCGACCACGGCCGCTTCTGCACCTTCAGCGGCACACGCACCTTCAGCGCCTTCCCCCACCAGCAGGTGTCCATCTTCACCCTCGACGCCGCCACCGCCGTCAGCTCCGAAGGCCTCCGCTGGCCCCTCGACCGCTTCCGCCCCACGCGCTGGTGGCAGGCCACACTCAACGACGTGCTGGCCGACAGTTTCACCCTCGCGTCCAACGGCCCCGTCATCGTCTTCCGCACATACGACCCCAAGCGCTGACCCTCCTCCCATCCCCCCCCCTATCCACCATCCCAACAGGGGTCAAAACCCTACCCGAGACGGCCCCGATACGGCCGTTCTTATATTGTTCTTATATTGTTTACAAATTGTTCGCATATTGTTCTTATATCCTCAATAT
>DGTB01000135.1 GCA_002394185.1 Bacteroidales bacterium UBA4347
GTTTACATATTGTTCTTATATCTACTATATAGGAACAATATGCGAACAATATGAGAACTATATAAGAACAATATAAGAACGGTCGTATTTGGTACGTCTTATCCCCCTTTCGGGTGGGAGGTGATGTTTATCGATTTACGATACGGACGGGCCGTAGATGCGAATCAATTTTTTCCCGTGTGTCCGAATCCGCCGGCGCCGCGCTCGGTGTCGGTGAGTTCCTGCACCTCGACGATTTCGGCTTGCTCGTGGCGGGCGATGACCATCTGGGCGATGCGCTCGCCGTCGGCGATGACGAAATCCTCCTGCGAGAGGTTGATGAGGATGACGCAGAGCTCGCCACGGTAGTCGGCGTCGATGGTGCCGGGCGAGTTGAGCACCGTGATGCCCTTCTTCAGCGCCAGGCCGCTGCGGGGGCGCACCTGCGCCTCGTAGCCCGCCGGCAGCTCCATGAAGAGGCCCGTCTTGACGAGCGTGCGTTCCAGGGGTTTCAACGTAATCGGCCCCTCGGGCAGGTAGGCCCTGAGGTCCATGCCGGCCGACTGCGCGGTCTCGTACTTCGGCAGCGCGTGGTGGCTGCGGTTGATAATTTTTATCTGCATATCGTTTCTGTCGTTTTTCAGGTGCAAAAATACACATTTTCTGCGACATGGTGAAAATATTTTGCAGAATGGAATAATGTTTGTATCTTTGCAGTTGCTTTCGAGAGCTGAAAGTTTATGCGGGAAAAGCATTGCGAATATCCTGTCCTCGTTGATTGCGACGGAGCATGCAACCTCATGCTTTTCTTATCAGTGAATGCTAAACATTCCTTTGGAGGTTGGGGAAAAACAAAAGGTTGTGCCCGACACGTATCAGGGTAACAGGCAATGAAGAAACTCTTCGCGGTATGCCTCATGGCAGCAACAATGTACAGCTTTGCCGGTTGTGGGAAAGACGACACCGACGATAACGGATCGGACAATGGCGGCGCTGCCATCGAGGCGCCGGCAAAGAAAGTAAAAAAGATTAAAATCGACAACATTATCGAGGCCTACTACACCTGGGACGGCGACAAGTTGATGTCCATCTCGTTCAAGGACGATGATCTTGACCGGATGGACTTCAGCTATAACAACGGAAAGCTGTCGCAAATCGCCTGGCGGGAAAATAGCCTCACCTATACCTGGGATGGCAACCGGATTGCTACAGAAACCATACACGGTGGCGGTCAAGACGGACTGGTGTCGAACTACGTGTACACCGATGGCAAGGTGACCAAATTGACACAGATGGGCTACGATGCATGGAATATCACCTGGACGGGTGATAACGTCGAATCGGTCACGTATTTCGGCGAGCCCTTCAGCGGGGCTATCGCATACGACGACAAACACAACCCCCTTTATGTGCCTTGCGGGCAGTTTTTCCTGTTCAATAGCGGTTCTGCACTTTACTCCTTGATCTATCCCTCCTGGTCGAAAAACAACCCCATAAGCAACCCGTCGTTCGCGTCAGCAGGTGACGGTAGTTTTGGTCCGATAGAATATACCTACGACTCCGACGGCTTCCCCCTGACGGCGAAACTCGGAGCTGGAGGCATGACCCTGACCTACGAGTACTGAACGGCATGTCCTGAGAGGACTCAAGGATAAGAATCGTGCTCATGATTGTCACCGATCATGAGCATGTTTTTTTTTGCAAAGATGCCCATGGTGTTCAATAAAGCCACGAGGGATTCCGTACATAGGTGTGCAGAATCCCTCGTGGTAGTTAAAGGCGGTAGGATGCTTACTTCTTGGTCAGCACCTCGTCGATCATGCCGTACTGGAGGGCCTCTTCGGCGGTGAACCAGTGGTCGCGGTCGGAGTCTTTCTCCACCTGCTCGAAGGGCTGGCCGCTGTGCTTGGCGATGATTTCGTAGAGCTCTTTCTTGAGTTTGAGGATTTCGCGGACGGTGATTTCCATGTCGGTGGCCTGGCCGTCGGCGCCGCCCATGGGCTGGTGGATCATGACGCGGGCGTGCGGCAGGGCGCAGCGGCGGCCTTTCTCGCCGGCGCAGAGGAGCACGCTGGCCATCGAGGCGGCGAGGCCGGTGCAGATGGTGGAGACCTTGGGCTGGATGTACTGCATGGTGTCGTAGATGCCGAGGCCGGCGTAGACGGAGCCTCCGGGGGAGTTGAGGTAGATCTGGATGTCCTTGGTGGGGTCGACGCTCTCGAGGAAGAGGAGCTGGGCCTGGATGACGTTGGCGGTGTAGTCGTCGATGGCGGTGCCGAGGAAGATGATGCGGTCCATCATCAGGCGGCTGAAGACGTCCATCTGGGCCACGTTGAGCTGGCGCTCCTCGACGATGTAGGGCGTGAGCGAATTGTTGATGGTCGAGGTGTATTTGGCCATGGTGGTGCTGCTGATGCCACGGTGACGGGTGGCGTATTTCTCGAATTCTGTCATAATCGTTGCTATGTTGATTTGTTATTGTTTCTTTCCTTTGTTCTGTGGGCTGGCCTTCAGGTCTGCCAGCAGGCCGGGCCTTCTCTCCTTGGTGCGCTGGATGGCCTGTTCCATGCGCCATTGTTCTATCTTGGCGTGGTTGCCGCTGAGGAGGACGTCGGGAACCTTCCATCCGCGGAACTCCGGCGGGCGTGTGTACTCCGGCGGAGCCACGAGGCCGTCCTGGAAGGAGTCCTCGAGGGCCGACTGCTCGTCGCCTATCACTCCCGGCACGAGGCGTATGACGGCGTCGCAGATGACGGCAGTGGCCAGTTCGCCACCGGTGAGCACGTAGTCGCCGATGCTGATTTCGCGGGTGATGAAGTGCTCGCGGATGCGTTCGTCCACGCCTTTGTAGTGCCCACAGAGCACCATCAAATTCTGTGCCAGCGACAGTTGGTTGGCTATGGGCTGGGAGAGGAGCTCGCCGTCGGGGGCGGTGTAGATGATGTCGTCGTAGGGGCGATCCTTCTGCAGGTCTTCTATGCAGTTGGCGATGGGCTCCACGGCCATCACCATGCCGGCAGCGCCGCCATAGGGGTAGTCGTCGACCGAGCCGTACTTGGTGAGCGAATAGTCGTGGAGGTCGTGGAAGTGCACCTCGACGAGGCCTTTCTTTTGGGCCCGTTTGAGGATGCTCTCCTCGAAGAACATGTTCATCATGTTCGGGAAGAGGGTGAGGATGTCTATTCTCATTTGACCTTCAGTTTCTGTCCGACACGTAGGGGTGTGTTTTGGCTGATGCCGTTGAGTTTGCAGAGTTTCTTCACCGTGGTGCCGTGAGTTTTGGCAATCTTGCCGAGGGTGTCGCCGCTGCGAACGCTGTAGGTGGCGGAAGAGGAGGCCTTGCTGTTCTTGTCGGCCTTGGTGGTGGTGGGTGAGGGTTCGGGGTTGCTGCCGGCCTTGCCGCTGACGCGCAGGCGGTCGCCGGGATGGAGCACCTTGTTGCGGCTGATGCCGTTGAGTTTGCAGAGCTGGGTGATGGTGGTGCCGTTGCGGCGGGCAATCTTTTCGAGGGTGTCGCCCTGGCGCACGCGGTACCATCCGCTGGAGGCTTTGCTGCTGCCCGAGGAGGCGCGCGACTTGCTGTTGCCCACCTTGCGGAACGACGAGGGGGTGAGGCTCAGCTCGTCGTTGACAAGGTCGTGGGTGGCGCAGTTCACCACGTGCTCGGGGTTGAGGGCGTTGCCCATATAGCGTATCTCGAAGTGGAGGTGGCTGCCGCGGCTGCGGCCGGTGTTGCCGCAGAGGCCGATGATGTCGCCACTCTTCACATGCTGTCCGGCCACGACATTGCGCTTCGACATGTGTGCGTAGTAGGTCTCAAGGCCGTTGGCGTGGTGGATGATGACGAGGTTGCCATAGCTGCGGTTGAGTTTGGAGATGCGCACCACGCCGTCGAAGGCGGCGTAGATGGGTTCGCCGGTGGGCAGGGCCAGGTCGAGGCCGTAGTGCCAACGGCGCCAGCGGGGACCGAAGTGCGACGACGGACGTGCCGACCAGGGTGTGGGCCATGTAAACTTTTCTCCCCGCGCTTCGTCGCGCAGATGTATGGTGATGGGGTTGTCTATGCTGTTTACGTCCAGTTTGGGCAGGTGGATGGCGGCGGTGTCAAAACCTTCGAGCAGTATCTCGTCTTCACTGGCAGCTCCTTCATCGTCAAGGGTATAGATGTTAGGCATGTCTTCTTCGTCCTCTTCCTCGTCCTCATCAACCTCGTAGAGGAAAGGTGCTTGATACATGTAGTTTTCTGTCTCTTTGTTGTTGCGGTGGTCGATGACTACACCTTTGTATTCCTCTTCTTCGTAGATGACATCCAGTTTATTGACCTTGATTTCCGATTTGCTGTTTTTCTGTTGCGGTTCGTCGGTCTGTGCCGATACCACGACAGGCAAGGCCAACATAGCACATAACAATATGATAGGTTCTATATGTTTCATTTGTCAGGGTTCAGTAGGTGGTATTAAAAACTTTGCAAAAGTACAAAAAAAGTATCAGCCTGCAAAAAATTTAAACTTAAAAAATCCAAAAAGGGCACCTTATTCGACGGCCACTGGACGGAAGGAACCGTTGTCGTCAATGATGAGTGTGGCGGTTTGGAAGTCTTCCTCAGAGAGTGTTTTGATGAGTTTTGCTGCATTGTTGTTGTTGTCAGCCTGAGGGCCCATGCGGAAGGGTTGCAGGAAGGAGTGGATCTTGCCGTCCACCAACATGCCGTTGCGGTCGAGACGTGCTGTCACTATCGGGGCATAGCCCAGCACGCCCGACAGGCTCATGCCGGTGGGTGTGCAGAAGTTGCCCAGGCTGTAGGCGATGAGGTGGCCGCGATAGAGCTCCATTGCACGGCAGACGTGGGGGCCGTGGCCGAAGACCAGGTCGGCGCCTTCGTCAATACACATGTGGGCAAATTTCCTCAGTGCTCCGCGTTTCTCGTCGAGGAATAGCTCCATGCCTTCGGGGAGGTGGGTGTAGGCGGTACCCTCGGCACCCCCGTGGAACGACACGATGAGTATGTCGCATTCCTCTCTCAGGCCACGGATGGTGTTCATCACCAGCGTGCTGTCCATCAGGTTGCAGTTATGTCCGTTGGTGCCAAAGGCACAGAATCCGAACACCAGACTGTCGCGTTGCTCCAAGGCTGTGGTGCAAAGATCTTTGATGCCGGCATAGCCGATGCCCAGGCTGTCCAGCAGGCCTATGGTTGTCATGATGCCTTTGCGGCCGAAGTCATTGCTGTGGTTGTTGGCCAGACTCAGGAAGTCGAAGCCCGCCTCCTGAAGCAGTGCTGCATAGGATTCCGGCATGCGGAAAGCATAACAGTATTTGCAGCCCTCTTTGGTACTCGTTAAGGTGTCGTCGCTGAAGACGCCTTCGCAGTTGCCCACGGCGACTGTGGCGTTGTTCAGTATGTCTTTTGTGTGGTCGAAAAGATGTTTGCCTTCATGCAGTGGCAACTGGATGGTGGGATGCAGTGTGCCCAACATTATGTCGCCCACCATGGCGATGGTGTACAATGGGTCGCGTAGCACTGTGTCGGTCGCGGTCAGCGGCAAACCTGCTTCCAGCACCTCTTCGCGGTCGATGAGGCGGCAGGCTCCTTTGTAGCGCTTCAGGTAGTAGGCCTCCTGTGACGAGGTAATCCTGATGCCGGTGCTCGAGGCATGGATGAAGTCAAAACTGCCCTCTTTTACTGTGGTAACGATGCCCACGTGCCCTATGGCCTTCATGTTTCTCCTTCCGGAGAAGAATACCAGATCGCCCACGGCCAGCGAGTCCTTGTCCACCGGTATGCCCATCTTGTATTGTGGTGCCGCCGAGGGGGCAAGTTGTACGCCGAATTTGGAATAGACATAGCGTGTGAATCCGGCACAATCGAAACCCTTGGGAGTCTTGCCGCCCCAGCGGTAGGGCACTCCCAGATGTTTCATGGCTTCGGTTATCACCGAGTCGGGCTCGATGCACCGCAGGGTCAGTGTGTCCTGCGCACTCAGCATACTGCCGGACGCTGCCAGCAATAAAAGGAGAATGGCTATAAGGTGTTTCTTCATATCAATTTCAGTAATCAAAAATAATTCGATCTTCGGCCATGTGGGTTTTCACACCGTAGACTGTGCTGATGTTTTCTGTTGTCAGTCCTTCGGCTATGGGGCCGTGGAAGAGCAGCTCGCCGTTGTGAATCAAGAGTATGCGGTCGCAGAACTGCAGGGCGAGGTTGAGGTCGTGGATGACGATGACCACCGTTTTGTCTGTGGTTCTCAGCAGACGCATAATTTCCAGCTGGTGGGCGATGTCGAGGTTGCTCACAGGCTCGTCCATCAGTAGCACGGGGGTCTTCTGTGCCAGTGCGCGGGCAATCATCACTCTCTGCATCTCGCCGCCGCTCATTTCGGCAGGCTTGGCCAGACGCAGGTGCCAGGTGTTGGTTTGCTTCATGCACTGCTCCACGATGTCCCAGTCGGCCTGGCTCTCGTTTTGCAGGTGGTGTTGGTAGGGGTTGCGACCCATGAGTACCGTTTCGAAGGCCGAGAACTCGAAGTCGGTCTGCGCCTGCTGACGTACGAAGGCCACCTTCTGTGCCAGTGCGCGGGCTGAGTAGTCTTTCACTTTTTTCCCGTCGATGGCCACGCTGCCCGCTGTGGGTTCAAGCAGCCCGCCGATGCATCGCAGCAGCGTCGTCTTGCCGCAGCCGTTGGGTCCCATCACGGCCGTGATACAACCTGTGGCTATTGTTGTATTGATGTCGCGCAGAATCTCCCGCTTGCCGTAGCTGACCTGTATATGTTCAAGCTCAATCATTTGTCTTAACTACTTAACTACTGCCTATTTAGCCACTAAAGTTCAATACCCTTTCTTGTTTTTATAGAGTAGGTAGATAAACAGCGGGGCACCCACCATCGAGGTGAGGCTGCCCACCGGCAGTTCGCTCGGTCGCAGCACGGTGCGTGCCAATGTGTCGCAGATGAGCACGAAGATGGCTCCGCACAGGATGGAGTAGGGCACCACCTTGCGGTTGTCGGGCCCTGCCACCAGGCGCACGGCATGGGGAACAATCAGACCCACAAAGCCTATCACGCCGCACGAACTCACGGCGAAGGCCACCATCAACGTGGTGAACAGCAGCAGCCTGCGCTTCACCTTCTCCACCTCGCAGCCCATGCTCTGCGCCGCCTCGCTGCCTGCCAGCAGCAGGTTCAGGTCGCGGCCGTGCCACAGCACCACGCCTATGCCCACCGCCGCCACGGGCAGCAGCATCCACACATCGGTCCACGTCGAGCTGCCGAAGCTTCCCATGGTCCAGAAGATGATGCTGTCCATCTTCTCCTGGTTGAGCACCATTAGGAACGAGATAACGGCCGAGATGAGCAGCGTCAGGCATACGCCCGTCAGCAGCAGGGTGGTGGTGTGCATGCGGTTGCCGATGGAGGCTATCTTGTAGATGACCAGCACCGTCAGCAGTGCCATGGCCAACGCCAGTCCGCCCACGCCCCACAGCCAGGCCTCCAGGCCCAGCAATATGGCCACCGCCGCTCCCAGCGAGGCGCCGCTGCTGACGCCCAGCACGTAGGGGTCCGTCAGGGGGTTGCGGAAAATGCTTTGGTAGGCCGCGCCGCACACGCTCAGCACCGCCCCCACCAAGGCGCCCATCAGCACCCTCGGTAGGCGCAGCTGCCAGAAAATCTGCGAACGGCCTGCAATGTCCTCCATGCTGATGTCCACGGCACCAAACATGCAGCTGACCACCATCGTGGCCGCCAGCAGCACCGCCAGCCCCAGGATTATCCAGGGGTTGGCATGCGTGGACTTATAGGGCTTATGGGACATATCAGGGCTTACAGTATGTCTTTCATCGTATACACCCCTGGCTGCGCTGAGGCCAGGAACTCCGCCGCCAGCAGCGCCCCCAGGGCCAGCCCTTTGCGGCTGTGGGCCTCGTGGGTAAGGGTGAGGGTGTCTATCTCGCTGTCGTAGACCACCGTGTGCGTCCCCGGCACCTCGCCTTCGCGGTAGGAGGCTATCGGGACGTCCTCCGCTTTCCGCGCTCCGCACTCCACTATCTGCTCCTGCAGCGTGATGGCTGTGCCGCTCGGGGCGTCGAGTTTGTGGATGTGGTGCGTCTCGCTGATGCCGACGGTGTAGTCCGTGCGGCCTTTCATCAGCTCCGCCAGGCGGCGGTTCAGGGCGAACATGATGTTCATGCCGATGCTGAAGTTGGTGGCCGTGAAGAGGCGTCCGCCCTGGGCCTTGCATTCGCCGGCCACCCGCTCGTAGTCGGCGTACCACCCCGTGGTGCCGCACACCACGGGCACGCCCCCTTCCAGGCAGCGCAGCAGGTTGGCCGTCGCCGTCTGTGGCGTGGTGAACTCGATGGCCACATCGGCCTCTATCTTCGCGGGCCAGGGGTCGTCGCGGTCAATCCTCGCGGTGACCTTGTGTCCCCGCTCCGCGGCCAGCGCCTCGATGGCGTGGCCCATTTTTCCGTATCCTATCAGTGCTATGTTCATTATTTCTGTAAACGAAATATTCTTTTTTTTATTGTGCCAACCTTGCATGTTTATCGCCAATCAGCCGCTTCCCTACTGCCCGGTGCGTTGTTTGCCGAGCTGGAAGAGATATCCGGCAAGGGTGTTGAACACCTGGGGTTCGCCGCCGTCGGAGGCGCGGAAGGTGCGGTATCGGCCCTCGTGGATGTATTCCAGGAGGTACTCGCCACCGTCGATGACAAAGGTGCCCGTCATGTCGTCCGGCAGGTGGGTGTCGAGGAAAGCGTCCATCCGCCGGCGCACCTCGGCCAGCTCGCTGTCGCTGAGGTCGAAGTCGACACTGGCTGTCAGTTTCATCTCTTTGCCGTAGCCATAGGCCTGGTTGAAGTGGAGGCGGCGTCCCTCCAGGCGCACCACGCAGATGTAGCCCCAGGGACTCCAAACGGTGTAGCGCAGTGTGCCCTCGGCGGCCATGGGACTGCAGAGGCTCGGCTCGCCCAGTTCCGGGAACCTCCGCTGAAGGAAATAGTCCAGCCACTGCCTGTATTCCATGAGAGCCATCAGGTCCTTCGTTGTGTCGGCGAGCGTGGCCTCGTCGCAGGCCGGCAGGTACATCACCTTGGGGTCCTTGGGCTTGCGCACGTCGGGTTCTCCGGCGAGACCCAAATGGCGGTGCAGCTGCTGCAGGGCAGGGTAGAGCCACGGCGTCGCCTTGCGGTCGTAGGCCATCAGGGCATAGCGGTAGGCGCTGTCGGCGGCATGGGGATAGGTGCGCCGCGAGGCCAGGGGAAACAGCCAGTCGGCATAGTAGAGCCTGGCCAGCCGCAGGGCATGCGTCTCTTCGTCAATGTGGCGGACGGGCTTGCCCTTGTAGTCCGTCCAATAATGTGTATCCCGCGCCATGGGATTGACGCTGAGGGCCTCCACGTCGGTACGCATCGCGCTGTCGCACTTGGCGCGGTGCCACTCGTAGTCCTTGGTTTTACGCACCATCTTCCTCAGCACCAGCGAGTCGACGGTCATGTCCTCGTCGATGGTGAAGACGGGATAGTCGAAGTTTCCAACCGCGATGACGGGCAATCGCAGATAGCAACGTGCCCCGCGGGCGATGCCGGTGAAGCAGACCGTGCCGTCGATGGTGTCAAGTTTTTCATCGACATGGCGGGGCATATAGCGCGCCGTGTCCTCGCCCTCCACAATCAGATACGGGTGAAAATAACCGCTTGCCAAATGGCCCCCGGGCATGAAAATCCGCGCACGGAAGGTGACCTGTGCGCTGCCCATGGATGCCGCCAGCAGCGACAACGCAAGCGTGGCTACATATTTCATAGCAGCCTCCTACTGCAAGGTCAGCGTGCCGTGGAAGGTCCAGAAGGTGTCCACATTGCTGAGATAGGTGTGGGCAAAGTAGCCTTCAGCCACCATGGTGGTCTCTTCTACCTGGTTGCCTTCGGCGTCGGTGTGGGTTAATATGTTCATCTCCTTGATCAGCATCCGCACAGACTCGTCCCAGTTCGGCTTCAGGTAGCGTCTGCCTTCAATGGTGCTGCCATTGAGTTTCCAACTATAGGTGTTGAAGGCGCTGAACCTCATGCTGTCTTGGTCGAACGACAGATAGGTATTGGAAAAATCGCCCGACAGCGAGTCGAACATCCAACTGCGGCCCACGAAGTATATAAGAGTGGGCTTGAGGTTGCCGCGGGTCTTGTATTCCTCTTTGCCGCAGGCCACCGCCTGCAGCAGGCAGCAGGCCATGAAGGCCCCCATAAGAATTCTGATGTGATTGTTTTTCATATTTGTATCTTTTTTTTCTATTTCTCGTTTATGCTAATTGCAATAGTATGAGCACGATACACCAATCTACCGTGCAAGGGAACCAATCGGTTTCAACCTGCAAATATACAAAAAATATTTGAAATGCAAATTTACTTTCCCTCCGTTAGATCGCATGCTGTTTTTACATGTGGTAAAATCTCGTCTAATCTTTGCCCTCCTTTTGCAGGTGGGGAAGAATATTTTTAGGCGATATGAACTTTTTTTTGTAAATTTGCAGTCGCAACTAATATTCAGTTTTTTAATATGGAATTCAAAGTCAATACTATAGAAGAGGCCATCGAGGATTTCCGCGAGGGCAAATTCGTCATTGTCGTCGACGACGAGGACCGCGAGAACGAAGGCGACTTTATCATGGCGGCGGAGAAGATTACCGCCGAGCACGTCAACTTCATGCTCAAGAACGGACGCGGAGTGCTCTGCGCTCCCATCACCGAGGAGCGCTGCCACGAGCTGCAGCTCGATATGCAGGTGCACGACAATACGTCGCTCCTTGGCACTCCGTTTACCATCACCGTCGACAATCTGGAAGATGGCTGCACCACGGGCGTCAGTATGCATGACCGCGCCAGCACCATTCGCGCCTTGGCCGATCCTGCCACCAAACCCACACAGTTGGGCCGTCCCGGCCACATCAATCCCCTGCGCGCGCGCAATGGCGGCGTGTTGGTGCGTGCCGGCCACACCGAGGCCGCCGTCGACCTGGCCCGCCTCGCCGGCCTGTATCCCGCCGGTGCTCTCATCGAAATCATCAACGACGATGGCACCATGGCCCGCATGCCCCAGCTGCAGGAAGTGGCCAAAAAGTTTGGCCTCAAGATTGTCACCATCAAAGACCTCATCGCCTACCGCATAGCCCACGAGACACTGATCCGCAAGGAGCAGGAGGTGTTCCTGCCCACTCGATGGGGCAACTTCCAGCTCATCGCCTACACTCAGCTCGACAACGGCAATACGCACATGGTGCTGAAGAAAGGCGAATGGGAAGAGGATGAACCCGTTCTCGTGCGTGTACACTCGAGCTGCGCCACGGGCGACATCTTCGGTTCCTGCAAGTGTGACTGTGGCGAGCAGCTGCACCGCTCCATGGAGATGATCGAGCACGAGGGCAAGGGTCTCATAGCCTACATGAGCCAGGAGGGCCGTGGCATCGGTTTGGTAAACAAACTCCGTGCCTATCACCTTCAGGAGCAAGGTTTCGACACTGTTGATGCCAACCTCAAGCTGGGATTCAAGGCGGACGAGCGCGACTACGGCATCGGCGCCCAGATTCTGCGCGACCAGAAAGTTACCAAGATGCGTCTCATCACCAATAACCCAGTGAAGCGCACCGGTCTCGAGGGTTATGGCCTGAAAGTGACCGAAATTGTCCCCATCGTCGTTGAGCCTAATAAATACAACGAGCGCTACCTCAAGACCAAGCAGGACCGCATGGGTCACGAGTTGCACATGAGATGAAAAAAGTCCGCATCACAGCTGTCCGTAAGACTGAGTATCCAGACCTTATGGCGCAATATGAAAACCCCATCGAGCATGCGTGTGATGTCTCGGTGGGGCAACAGTGGGTCTCCGTTGACGGCAAGTGTCCTGTGGGTATGTGTCCGTCAGCTTGGGATAGCATGAAGAGCTTTGCCGAAGCCCTCGCCCGTGGCGAGGGCAACTTTTTCGATGGTTGGATGCAAAACCCGGCGAGCGCCATGATCAGCTGCAACGATGGCTTCCGCCCTGTCAGTTTCTACCTCGAGGCGCTCAACGAGTAGATTTTTTCTGCTTCTTGGATTTGTCGTAGTCTGCCTTGGATTGGTCGGAGAGGACTTTGGTGTCGTATCCGATTTTCTTCATTGCGGACTGGATGTTCTCCTTGGTGGTCTTGGCGGCGTTGTAGGTGACGGTGACGGTCTGATCCTTGACGGAGGTCTCAATCTTAGTGATGCCTTTCTCGAAGCGAAGGTTCTTTTTGATTTTGTTCTCACAGTTCTCGCAGTGCATCTGGGGTGTGGGTGTCATGACGAGCACGCGGAGTTCTTTACCGCCAAGCATCAGCAGGAGACTGGAAAGGAGAATTAAAAGTGTCTGTTTCATATTGTTGTTTTTTTTAAGTTAAAGGTTCATGCGTAGGCCTGCATAGGCCATGATGCCGTGTACGGGTCCCCAAACGAGTGTAGGGTCGAAGGTGGAGGACCAGGGGTTGGCGGTATTGATGACGGGAATAGGCTGGCGATAGTTGGTGAGGTTCTCGCCTCCGACGTAGAGGGAGAAGTGGCGGAATTCGCGCGTTATCTGTATATTGAGTTGCGGATAGGCGGGGAACTCCTCGTCGCTCACCAGGGTGCCGTCGGCATCAAAATAGTGTGGCATGCGGCCGGGACCGTTGAGTTGCAGCGTGAGGTCCACCTGCCAGAGGGCCATCATGGGCTTCCAGCTGAGGGTGAGGAGGCCTTTGTAACGGCTCTGGAGGGGCTTCTCCATGAGGGTGCCGCCGTAGGTGCAGCGCACGTAGTTGTAGCGGAAGGCGGCGAGGATGTTCAGCTCTTCGACAATGTCGCAGCTGGCGTCGAGTTGGAAGGTGGAGGAGAAGGAGCTGCCGTTGAGGTTGGCAACGATTACCTTGGTGGGGTCGCTGTCGTAGTCCACCACTGCCTGGTGCTGGAAGCGGGTGTGGTAGAACTCGGCGTTGACCATCACGTCGCGGTCGCCCGCGGGGATGATGAAAGCTCCGCTGAGGCCTGTGTTCCAAGCCTGTTCCTGTATGGGGTCACCGGAGAGGACCAGCGGTCGTCCCGAGGCCAGGAGGTAGTGGTTCTCGGCCAAGGGATAGGTAGTGCGGTAGCCTTTGCCTATGGAACCGCGGAAGGTCACCCAGTCGTTGACCATCCATTTCAAGTGCAGGCGCGGCGTGGCGAAGGTACCGAAGAGGCTGCTGTGGTCGGCTCTCAAGCCCGCCATAGCGGTAAAGTGGTAGTCGGGCTTGAAGGTGTATTGCACGTAGGCTCCGGGGGTGACCTCTTGGGTAGAAAGCGTGAGGGGGGAAGGAATAGTCTCTTCTATGTGGTCGGCGTTGAGGCTCAGACCAGTGGAGAGACTGTGGATGTCGTCGAATTCGTGCTCGAGCATCAGCTGTGCCGAAAGGGTGGAGAAGTTGTTGGTGTAGTTCTTCACGGGGAAAGATGAGGCCTCGGGGTGGTCGGTGTTGCCGAAGTTGCCGTTGAGGCGGTGGTGCGAGGCATTGGCCATGAAAGCCAGGTTGGTATTGTGCAGCTGGTCGAGCAGGTAGGCATGCTTCATGTAGACTTCCATACGGCGGTTGTCGACCAGGGCGCGGTAGGGGACAGCAATGTCTTTGACCAACTGGCCCCCCTCGCGGTTCTCATCGAGGAAATTGATACCGGCATGCATGATGTAGCGTCCGCGCTTGTATTTCCAGCGGTTGGAGAGGTTGATCTGCCGCAGGGCCGGGGAGTCGTGCCAAAGGTCGCCGTCGGCATCGTGGTGGGCAAAGTCCTGCTCGTAGTGGGCAAAGAGTTCGGTGCTGAGGTAGGGGTTGAGGTGGATGTTGCCCATGAGGTTACCCTCGGCCTTGAGGCGGCTGTCGCCATAGAGGTTCAGCGACAGGCCGGGTTCTTCGTCGGGCTTTACATATTCGACGTCGATTTGGCCGGTGATGCTCTGGTAGCCCTGTTTGACGCTGGAGGTGCCTTTGCTGACCTGTATGCTTTTCATCCAGGCACCAGGCACATAGCTCAGTAGATAGGGCGAGGCGGGGCCACCGCCCATAGGCAGGTTCTCTATCAGCATCTGTACATATTGGCCGCTGAGGCCGAGGAGTTTGATCTGGCGTGCGCCCACGGCGGCATCATTGTAGTTGACGTCCACCGAGGGGTTGGCCACAAAGCTCTCGCCGAGGTTGCAGCAGGCGGCGCGGAAGAGCTCGCCCTGGCCGATTTCGGTGCCGTTGACGGCACCGCCCATGCGCGACACCCCCTCGGAACGCCGGGCTCCGACAGAGACCTCCTCCAAGACGCGGCTGCGGGTGCTGTCGTCCTGTTGTGCGACACACCAAGGCGCCACCAGGAGCAGGCATGCAATAATAACATTCCTTTTCATATTCATATTATAATTAACGCAGAGTCTCGTAAATTATTATGTGTGGACAATATTTTTGGTAATGGCACGTTATTAATGCTATAGATAAACAGACGATATGAAAAGACTGATACTTGCTTTGATGCTGGCGGTGGCCACAGCTGCGCCGGCATGCACCAACCTTCTCGTGTCGAAGGGAGCCAGCAGCGACGGCAGCACCTTCATCACCTATGCCGCCGACAGCCACACGCGCTACGGCCAACTGCGCTACTGCCCCGCCGCCGACCACCAGCCCGGCGATATGCTGCGCCTCTACAACTACGGTTCGTTGCGGTTCCAGATCGAGATACCGCAGCCCGCGCATACCTATCAGGTGGTGGGCTTCATCAACGAGCACCAGCTGGCCATCGGCGAGACCACCTGGGGCGGCATCGCCCCCCTGGACAAGGGCAACGCCGAGGGCATCGACTACGGCAACCTCATCTATGTCACCCTGCAAAGAGCCAAAAACTGCCGCGAGGCCATCAAAGTGATGCACGAACTGGTCTCCACCTACGGCTATGCCGACGGCGGCGAGAGCTTCTCTCTGGCCGACCCCGACGAGGTGTGGCTCTTCGAGATTATCAGCAAGGGCAGCGAGAAGGGCGCCGTGTGGGTGGCGCGCCGTGTGCCCGAGGGCTACATCTGCGGCCATGCCAATCAGGCCCGCATCACCACCTTCCCCTGGGAAAACGGAAAGCGGAAAGCGGGAAGTGGTAAGAGTATCAGCAACAAACATATTGGTAAGATATTCGACAAGGATATTGAGTGTGTTTATAGCGACGATGTCGCTTCGTTTGCACGCAAGAACGGGTGGTTCAGTGGGAAGGACGAGGACTTCTCCTTCGCCGACACCTACAACCCCCTGACCTTCTCCGGCCTCCGCGCCTGCGAGGCCCGTGTATATGCCATGTTCAACCGCTGTGCCGACGGCATGAAACGCTACGAGCAGTTCGCCATGGGCGACAAGGACGCCGAGCGCCTGCCCCTGTGGGTCAAGCCCAACCGCAAGCTCTCCGTGCAGGACTGCATGACCCTGATGCGCGACCACTATGAGGGCACCCCCATGGACATGACCCAGGATGTCGGTGCCGGCCCCTTCCACTGCCCCTACCGCTGGCGCCCCATGGACTTCGAGGTCGACGGCCAGAAGTATGTCCACGAACGCGCCATCAGCACCCAGCAGACGGGCTTCTCCTTCGTGGCGCAGTGTCGCAAATGGTTGCCGTCGAAGCTCGGCGGCATCCTCTGGTTCGGCGTCGACGACACCTACTCCACCGTCTATTGCCCCGTCTATTGTGGCACCACCCAGATACCCATCTGTTTCGAGGAGGGCAATGGCTCCATGAGCCAATACAGCGAAACGGCGGCCTTCTGGCTCTTCAACCGCGTCAGCAACTTCTGCTACCTGCGCTACGACTCCATGATTGTCGACGTGCAGCAGGTGCAGCGCGAGCTGGAGGGCAACTTCGTCAGCCTTGAGCGTCGCCACTCCGAGCGCTGGGCCAACGAGGACAACGAGGCCCGCCTTGTCGGCGCCCTCAACCGCTTCAGCAACGACCGTGCCGAGGAGATGATGCGCCGCTGGCGCGAGCTGGACCACCTGCTGCTGATGAAGTACATCGACGGCAACATCAAACACGTCAAGAACGGCAAGGTGGAGACCACCGAGACCGGCGTCGTGCGCTTCCCCCAGCAGCCGCCCTATCCGGAGTGGTTCTACCGCCAGATTGTCACCGACCACGGCGATGTGCTCCGCGAGCCCGCTGTCCGCTAACTCCTCCGGCACCATCGTTGCCATTTTTCCATGATACAGGCCAAAATAGACTTTTTGGCCTTTTCTTATGTCATAATGTTTTTTTTTGTTGTTTAAAAAAAAAATGTATATTTGCATGTGACATTGACGAAGTGATTTGAGCGCAACTACCTATACGACAAATTACTAAAAGAACCATTAACACTTCCCGAATCGCATGTTGAACATCGACCCGTCAAGGGAGAGTTCTTTTATTCATACCATTAAACAGTAAAACATTTTTTCATTATTCATTAAATTTCATTATTATTATGGTTAAAAAATTATTACACTTAGCAGCATTGGCGCTCCTGATGGCAGTGCCATGGACAGCTCAGGCACAGTTCTGCACGCCGAATCCGACGTCGAAGGACGGTAGTGGTATCACGAACGTGTCGTTCGGCATGGGTACCGAGGTGGTGAACAGCGCCGTGACGTGGGCTTCGTCGCCTTACTACATCAACAATAGCAGCCAGATTGGCGCTGTGCCTGCAAGCCTTGATGCAGAAATCAACATCACCTTTGCCACAGGCTACACCTATAGTTACATTATCTGGGTCGACTGGAACGGCGACAGCGTCTTTAATGGTACCGAAGTAGTGGCCGTGGGCTCGGCCCCCAGCACCAATCCGGTAACCATCACGTCGACGTTCAGCATTGCCAGTTCGCAGGATACCGGCACCTACCTGATGCGTATCTGCGCTGCCGACTCCTACTTTGACAGCTACGTCAGTTCAATATCGTCGGCGTCCACAGCCAACCCCTGCGACACCTATACGTGGGGTGTCGCTCTGGACTACACTCTGCATGTCATCGAGGCTCCTTCGTGCATCCGTCCCGAGAACCTCACGGCTACCGACATTACGAGCGATGGCTTGACCCTCAGCTGGACCGACACAGAGAACAACTCTGCCAGCTACAGCATCGACTACTGGAAGATCGGTGGCGACACTAACACCGTCACCTCCACCACCACTAGCTATACCTTCACTGGACTTGACGCCAACACTGTGTACTACTTCTCGGTGAAGGCCGTCTGCTCGGCCGGTGAAGAGTCGCTGCCTATTATGGGCAATTGGAAGACAGACTGTGAGGGTGGCTCTTGCAGCGTCAAATTTGCCATGGTAGACGATTATGGAGATGGATGGAACGGAAACGCTATCGGTATTGTCTCCGGTGGCCTCGAATTGGCCTCTTTCACCATCGCCAGTGGTGACTCAGCAAACGATAGTATACAGGTCTGCTCCGGATCTCCTGTCTCCCTTGTTTTCCATAGAGGTTCTTACCCTGACGAAATGAGCGGCAGTGTTCTCGATGGCTCTGGCGCTACGGTCTTTGCCATTGAGAACATGGATAACCGTTCAGATGGCGATACCCTGATCACTTTCAATCCCTGCCCCACCTGCTATGTTCCTAGTGGTCTGGCTGCCAGTGTCAACGAAGATGGCGAAACCGTCTTCACTTGGACCAGCAACGCCAGCCAGTTCATAGTTCTTGTCGGTGATTCAATCTACAGTGAGAACGTGACCGATACCTCCTATACCTTCACCGACTTGGAAGTGAGCACTGCCTATCGTCTTGGTGTGGCTGCTATCTGTGAGATTGGCGATACCAGCGGCATTGTTTACCTCAACTATCGCACACCTTGTGGTGCCATCGCCACACTGCCTTGGACGGCAGGTTTCGAAACCGACGACCCCAATGTCGCCCCCGCTTGCTGGACAGTCCTCGACAGCGTGGAGTCCGCTTACTATGGTAGTACTCCTAAGGTCTACAGTTCTCCCTATTATGCACATACGGGCGACCAAAGCCTTTACATGATGGCTAGCTATGCAGAAGATGTCTGCCGCATTATCAGCAGCCCCATCGTCGCTGACCCCGGCAACCTTCATGTGCAGTTCTGGGCATACCTCTCTCTCGGTTATGGCGGAGTCTTCGATGCCGGTATAATGACCAACCCCAACGACCCCACCTCGTTCCAAGTCCTCAAGTCTATCAACAGCTCCAGCTCCGACTATCTGGAATCTGAATGGTCCATGTACGAGTTCTTCACCGACACCCTGGGTCTCGAAGAAGGCGACACTGCATGGCTCGCTTTCCGCTTTGTCGGTGGGACGGGTAGCTACTACTATGGCAATGCTGCTTACCTCGACGACATCAGCCTCAAGACCATCCCCAATTGCCGCATGCCCATCAGTGGCAGTGGCGTCATCGACAGCATCTCCTACGAGTCGGCTCACTTTGCCTGGGACGGCACCTCCGAAAACGGCTACGACCTGATGCTTATCCATTATATTTATGGTGAGCTGGGCGTCGTCATCGATTCCGTCATCGAGCACTTCTCCACCGACTCCAACTCCCGCTCGGTCAATACTCTGATTCCCAACACCAACTATTATGCTTATGCCGCCACCACCTGTCTGATCGACGGCGAAGCCGACACCACCGATTATCTTTTCCTCGGTACGTTCCAGACACAGATGCGTTGCTATCCTGTCTATCAGGCCGACCTGACGGCCATCACCAGCAACGCCGCTGTCATCAGCTGGCACTATCTGCCTGGCATGGGTATCGCCGGTAGCGGTGCCGTTGTCACCCTGACCGACCTCTCCGATGCTTCTGTCGCTCCCCAGACCCAGACCGTCCTCGACGACAGCACCATCACCTTCTCCAACCTCGTCTCCGGACACAGCTATAATGTCGCTATCAGCAGCCTCTGCGGCGCCGCCGACACTGCCGCCGTGCAGAATCTCTACTTCACTCCCCATACTCCCGAGTGTGCCCAGGCTTTCACCGAGGCCCAGGTCGGTACCTATACCTCCAGCAATGTGCCTATGGCCAGCGGCAACAACTACTGGTTCTCGCAGGCCCTCTATAACGACAGCATCCTCAATGGCCTCACCACCCTTTCCGGTGTCGCCTACAATGCCCTCTTCAGCAACGACAATAACCTTGGCGTCAACAACTTTGTTGTGGACATGTACATGGGCTATATTGACACCAACCTCTTGGCCGCTTACGGTGGCGACTATTACCTCAACCACTCCTTCCCCGTCGACTCCGCCATGGTCAAGGTTGTAGACGATTACCACTTCAGTGTCACTGGCAACAATTGGTACTACATCCCCTTCGACACTGTCTTCAACGCCACCACCTCCAACGGCGCCAAGCGCCTGGTCGTGACCACCATCGGCAAGACCGAGTCTCGCGAGAATGGCAACAACTATTGGAGTGTCAAATATGAGTATACTTACAGCAGCGTTGATTACACCAGTTACTACAAGAGCCGTTACTACACCAGCTACGATTCCATCCAGACCCAGCCCAACGGATATGGCTCCAGCTACATCCCCAATATCCGCTTCTTTGGCGACTGCGAACACGACTGCATGGCCCCCAGCGCCAGCCTCACCGGCTCCACCGGCACCACAGTCTCCCTGCAGTGGCTCGGCAATGGCGATGAGACCAGCTGGAACGTCCAGTATCGTTCTGATTCCGACACTGGTTGGACCACGGCCGCCTCGGCTGTCACCGCCAACAGCTACACCATCACCGGTCTCGTCAGCGGTGCCCAGTACAGGGTACGCGTGGGTGCCATCTGCTCCGACACGGTCGTCTACTGCACCCCCCTCAGTGCCTTCACCTCTTGCACCGCCATTGTGCCTCCCTACAGTGTGACCCTCACCGTCGCCAACCCCTGCTGGTCTTCCAACAATTCGCCCAGCTCCACTAACGGATACAATATTTATAGCAACTACTATCTGATTTCGCCCGAGATGGGTGTCAGCATCGACACGCTGATGCTCCGCATCACCGACCGCTGCTATGGTGAAAGCGCCACCAACCAGCACTACTATGTCTTCGCTTGCGACGCCGACGGCTCCAACCGCGTGCCCATCGACACCGTCACTGCCACCGAGGGCTCCAACTTCGGTGTCCACGAGCTCTTCCTCATGGGCTACACCGGCACCCAGACCCACTTCGGTATCGCTTCTGCCAACAGCGGCGACGTCTACATCAAGGCTGTCGAGATAGACTATCTGCCTGCCTGTACACCTGTCAGCAGCGTGGCTCTGACCGCTGCCACCTTGAACTCCTTGACCCTGAGCTGGAACAGCCAGAACACTGCCGCCACCTACACGGCCAACTACCGCCTTGCCGGCACCACCGCATGGAGCACCCTCGCTGCCACGGCCACCGGTGTCACCATCTCCGGCCTCGCTGCTTCGTCCAGCTATGAGGTGCAGATTGTCACCAACTGCTCCGACGGCACCACCATGAGCACCGCCGTCTTCCAGTTCAGCACCGAGTGCGCTGTGGAGGATGTACCCTATCGCCAGGAGTTCTTCTATGAGCGTCCTTCCTGCTGGGTCACCTTCAACACCGGCCACCCCAACTACACCTGGGCCCAGTCTGTACCCAACACCAACGGCTACATCTACAGCGAATCGGCTTCCAGCAATACTGCTGCCAACGACTGGCTGATGACTCCTCCCATTGCCATCCCCGCCTCGGCTGCCACCGATTCTATCAAGGTCATCTACTACATCGCCGGTGTCCCTTCCTATAGCACCAACTCCATTGCCCGCTACGAACTCCGTGTGGCTCCGAATGGCGGCAGCACCGTTGCCGACTTCACCGATACCCTCACTATCGACACCCTCACCTCCAGCAGCTTCGAGTACCGCAGCTTCTCGCTGGCTTCCTATGCCGGCGACACCATCCGCTTCGCCTTCCGCAACACCAGCGTCTACGATGGTTTGATAGGTATGTACGACTTTGGCGTGCGCGACGAGAGAACCCCCGTCTACTACATGTCGGGCAGCAATTTCGTCTATGTCAACGACACCAACAGATATGTCGCTGCCTATGAACTAGGCGACTCTGCCACCAGCTTCGCATGGACTTCGACCATGGTGACTGCCGGCCACGCTGTCATGCTCAACGGCACCACCGACACCATGTCGATCATCTACAGCGCTGATGGCTACGACACCCTCACCCTCGTCGTCGCCAACCCCTACGGCACCGACACCCTGAAGGGCGTGGTCCACGTCTTCGACCTCAACCCCGTCACCACCTTCCCCTACACCACCGGCTTCGAGACCACCAACGCTGACAACAACAGCTGGATTCTCCGCAACGGCATCAATGCCTGGATGGTGGGTACGGATGTCAACAATGGCGGCGCCGGCGCGCTCTACATCAGCAACGACGGTACCACCAACTCCTACACCAACAACACCACCGCGGTCTCCTATGCCTCGCGTGCCTTCGAAATCACTGCCCCCGCCAACTACTCCATCAACTTCGACTGGCTGGCCGACGGCGAAAGCAACTACGACTACATCCGCGCCTTCTGGGTGCCCGACTCGAACTTCCACCCCGAGGCCAATGTGCTGCCCGATGGTACCACAAGCCTCTACAGCTTCACCACCGCCACTGTCGCCGGGTGGACTTCCCTCGGCGGCAAGCTGAACCAAGCCTCTGGCTGGATGCATCAGGCCGATACCCTGAACATCGCCACCCCCGGCCGCTACCACCTCGTCTTCATGTGGGGCAACGACGGTAGCAGTGGTTCCAACCCCCCGGCTGCCATCGACAACGTGGTTGTCAACAACGACGCAGCACCCTTCGTCTGTGCCGACCCGGTCATCACCGCCTCTGCGGCCACTGAGACCACGGCCAGCTTCAGCTGGAGCGGCGACGCCAGCGCCTACCAGGTGGCCATAGCCACCGAGTGGGACAGCGCCACGGTAACGCCGGTCTCTGTCACCGACACCTTCTACAGCTTTGCCAACCTGACGGCGGGCACAGAGTACACCCTCGGAGTGCGCGCGGTGTGCGACGCCGAGCACATCAGCGAGTGGATGACCGTCACGGTGATCACCGACGAGCATCCGTGCTTCACGCCCACGGCGCTGACCTATGAGAACGTGACGCTCAACAGCGCCATCCTGGGCTGGACACCCGGCGAGAACGAGACGGAGTGGGAGCTCCACGTGACGGGCACCAACTATGACCAGACCATCACCACGAGCACCAACCCCTACACCCTGACGGGCCTGACGTCGTCCACGCCCTACAGCTTCAGCGTGCGAGCCGTGTGCAGCGAGACGCAGCGCAGCGAATGGAGCGACACGGCGAGCTTCACCACGACGACCTGCCAGCCTGTGACCGGTGTCACGGTGAGCAATATCACCACCACCACGGCCACGGTCAGCTGGACGGCTCCGGCGGGAGTGACCGGCTTCGAGGTTGAGTACGGCCTCAACGGCTTCGCCCACGGCGTGGGCCAGACGGTCACCGCCACCACCAACAGCATCACGCTCAGCAACCTCGAGGCCAGCACGGCCTACGACGTCTACGTCCGCGCCATCTGCGCCGAGGGCGTCTACAGCGAGTTTGCCGGCACGGCCTCCAACCCCTCCTTCACCACCGAGAACGAGCCC
>DGTB01000211.1 GCA_002394185.1 Bacteroidales bacterium UBA4347
ATCGGGGGCGTCTCGGGTAGGGTTTCGACCCCTGTCGGGGTGGGGTCAGGGACGCGGCAGGAAACGGATGTCGGCGGGGCTGATGAGGCCGAGGGTGAGGGCTTTGGCCACACGGGCGGCACTCTTGTTGACGATGTCGAAGCGCTGCGAGAGGTCTTTCTGATGCTCCTGGATGGCTTTGTCGCTCTCGCCGAGGCGCGAGGAGATTTCGCTGGCGGTGCAGCCTGCGGCCTCGAGGAGGAGCAGCTGGCGCTCGGCGTCGCTGACCTCGATGGCGGCCTGCGTGCCCACGAGGGCAAAATAGTGCTCGGCGGCCTCCTTGAGGGTGAGCATGACGGGATAGTTGAAGTAGAAACGCTCGCCGCGCTCCAGGCAGGCAATGGCGCGGATGATGTTCTCGATGGAGAACCCGCCGGCGGCATTCTTGCTCACGAAGGCGCTGGCGCCCAGACGCAGGGCCTCCATGACGACGGAGCCTATCTCGCCTATGCGCTGCGGACGCCGCTCCTCGGAGGGCAGCGGATTGTCGAAGCGGCCGGAGAAGATGATGATGCGTACCTCGGGGAAGCGCTCGTGGAGGCGGCGCGTGATGAGCAGGCCGCCCGTGGGCTCGCCCTGGAACTCCATGTCGACCAGCAGGTAGTTGGGCGCCTCGGCGCTCTCGAGGGCGGCCATGAGCTGAGGCCCCGAGGCGAAGGTCTCCACCATCTCCACCCGGCGGCGCTCGGTGGCGCCGTCGTCGCCGGTGTGGCATTCCACCTCCGTGGCGCGGCTGTTCATTTCCATTTTGACGGCCTTGCGGATCAGCGGCTCGTCGTCGACCATCATTACTCGTATCGTTTTTTCCATATCAGGTGTCTTTTGTCATTTCTCGTTTTTGTCCTCCCCGGCCAGCAGGACGTGCATCGTGGTGCCCTCGCCCACCCTGCTCTCCACCCAGAGTTTGCAGCCGCGGCGGGTGAGGTCGTCGTGCTTCTTGACGATGTAGCGGCAGAGGATGAGCCCGAAGCCGTGCTCGCTGCCGGGGGCGAGGGTGCGGTCGGCCCTGAAGAGGCTTTCCTGCTGCTCCTCGGTCATGCCGGCACCGGTATCGCGGACGGTGATCTCCACCATCCGTGCGCCATTCTCGCCCCTGCACTCACCGCTTGCCACGGTCACGCTGCCCCGCTCGGTGTGCTGCAGGGCGTTGTTGACCAGGTTGCGCAGCAGGATGGTCACCAGCAGGCGGTCGCCCCAGAGCGACACGGCGGTCGGCTCGAACCGCAGCGACACCCCGGCGGCGGGGCGAATGACCTGGCAGCGCACATCCTCCAGGACCTCCTGCAGGGCGAAGGTTCCGGCCTTGAAGGCCAGGCCGGTGGGTATGGAGAGCGAGGTCCAGTTCTTGATGTTGTCGAAGGTGCGCAGCAGCTGCTCCAGCACCTCCGAGCGCAGCTCGGCAGGGAGGTTGGGGCTGCGCAGGTAGCCGATGAAGGGACTTATGTCGTGGCGCATGACGCTGAGGCAGGTCTCCACGTTGGCAATGCGCTCCACGTCGCGGCGGTTGGCCTCCTGGAGCTGGCGTTTCTCGCGTCGCAACCGCAGCGCGGCCACCCACAGCAGCGCCACCAGCACCAGCAGCACCAGCAGCAGGCCGCCGAGCACCAGCGAGAAGACCGTGAGCCAGTGGCTGCGTCCCTGCGCCACGTCGAGCGAATGCTGCAGGGCGAAGTCCTCGGCCTCGTTGCGTGCAATGTATTCCTGCAGCTCGCAGCGGTGCTCGTACCACAGGCGGTTCTCCGCCGGGCGGCGGGCAATGCCGCTGCGGATAAGGATGTCGAAGTAGCCCTCCTCCATCTTGGGGGCTATGAAGGGCGTCCAGGTGCCCTTGAGCGAGCGCCACTCGTTCAGCACCTGGTGGGCTTTGAGGGTGTCGCCGATGAGGAGTGCGTAGCGTGCCGTGGAGGTGACGCCGCCGAGCATCTGGTAGGGGTCGCCGTAGTCGAAGAAGCAGCGCCGGGCTTCGTCGTAGAGCGACAGCACGCTGTCGGGCGACACAGGGCCGGGCATGTGGCGATGGATGAGGGCTGTCATCTGCAGCGTGTTGGCATAGTTATAGAGGCAGAAGGCGCTGACGGTGTCGCCCGGGAGGGAGGTACGCTGCAGGCGGTCGAGGATTTCGAAGTTCTGGTCGCAGTAGTCGAGGGCCCGCAGGCTCTCGCCGGCCGTCTGCAGGCCATAGGCGAGGGCGTAGTTGAGGGCCATATCCTGCGCATAGTCGACCCTGAGCGACGGGCGTCGCGCCTCGACCTCGGCCACGGTGGTCATCACGTCGTCTTCCTTGTCGTTGCGATAGTGGAAGTTGAGGGTCAGCAGGGTGATGTAATATTCGGTCTGCGCATAGTTGTATAGGAGGTTGTCGCTGTTGTCCTCGAGCACGCCGGAACGGCCGATATAGTAGAGGAGGCGGTAGGAGTCGGCAATCTGGCAGTTGCGCTGCAGCAGGCGTGCGCGGAGGAGGTGGGCAATGACGAGCTCGATGTCGCCATTGCGCATGGCGGGATGGCGGAGGGCGACGAGTTTGTCTACATGGTCGAGCGCCGCATTGGCGTTGGTGTAGTCGGAGGTGAGGAAGTAGGCGAAAGCCATATTGTTGCGTGCGCGGAGCTCGCCGTCGAGGTAGTCGGGCAGCGAGTCGTGCACATAGCGTACCGCGCTGTCGGCCAAGGCCAGACAGCGTTCGGGATTGCGGTAACGGTTGACGAAGGCCTCCTTGTTCAGACCGTCGACCCGCGAGCGGCGCAAGGGGTCTATCGGCACCTCTTTCCGGCATGCCGAAAGCAGTAAAAATGCGACGAATAGCGAGTATATCCACTTACTTTTCATGGTGCAAAGATACATATTTTTTCTGAATTAGCGACTAAAAATCATGATATTAAGAAAAATGTTGCAAAAATATTTGGTAGGTTCGGAAAAAGTTCGTACTTTTGCACCGCTTTTAAGAAGCGAAAGGGTCGTTTGGCCGAGGGGCTAGGCACAGGTCTGCAAAACCTGCTACTCCGGTTCAAATCCGGAAGCGACCTCCAGAAGAAGAAAAGGAAACCAAGGCGGTTTCCTTTTCTGTTTACTTGTTTTTAACAATCTTGATTACAAAGTGTTCGGCCCGAGGCAGAAGGCGGTTGGCCAGCCGGTCGAGGAGACTCCACAGGGAATAGCCCAGATGCGAGAAGAGCATCGAAAGGTGCGTGCGCAGGAGGAGCTTGTTGCCCACAAGGCGCATGCTGTCGATGCGCGCCGGCAGGGCGGCGGCAAGCTTCTGCATGCGGGGCTTGTCGAAAGAGTGCAGATGGGCGTTGTGGGGGGTCTTGCAGTTGCAGTGGATGCAGAGCGAATAGGCTATGCGCTCCATGTAGGGGGTGGAGACGATGAGGGTGCCGCCGGGTTTGAGCTTGGAGCAGAGCGAGACCAGGAAGGTCTGCGGGTCGACGGTGTGCTCGATGATTTCGGAAGCGATGATGCAGTCGAAGGTGCCGTCGGCGAAGGGCAGCCTGAACGCGTCGGCCACCACGCCGGCATGGTTGTCGAAGGGGAAGCGCTCGAGGGCCTTGCGGACATTGGCGGGAGCGATGTCCATGGAGACCACATGCCTGCCTTTGGGGCAGAAATGGCTTGCCACGAAGGCGCTACCGCACCCCACGTCGAGCAGCAGGTCGGCATCGGCGGGCACAGTCTTCATGACCGTGGTGCGCAGCAGGTTGAGATGGGCGGCCGTGAGACGGTCGGTGTATTCCTCAAAATAGTCGAACTCCACGGCGTCGGTGGCGTAGTGGGCGGCGTAGTTGAACCCCTGGGCGGGAGCGGCAGGAGTGGGGTCGACGAAGGTCGGGACAGCGTCGTCGGCAAGGGCGGCAAGGGGTTGACCACTCTGCGGGTCGCGCAAGAGACGGAAGAACCATTCTTTTTTCATAGGGCTTGCGTTTATTCCAATGCCGTCTGGATACTCATCTCGTAGAGCTCGGCGGGGCTGATGCCCATGGCACGGGCCTGCTTGGGGACAATGCTCTCGGCGCTCTGGCCGGGGATGGTGTTCACCTCGAGGAAGTAGAGCTCCTGCTCCTCGGTGTTGTAGATGTAGTCGAAACGGACAATGCCGCGGCAGCCCAGCAGGTCGTAGAGGCGGTAGGAGACCTCCTGGATGTGGTGGGCGATGGACTCGTCGACCTGGGCGGGACAGACCTCGTTGCTGAAGCCGTCGTATTTGGCCTCGTAGTCGAAGAACTCGTGGCCTCCGATGGGGATAATCTCGGTGACGGGGAAGACCAGCTTGTGCTTGAAGTCGGGGTTCCAGCCTTCGTATTTCGACCCTTTGGGGAACTGCATGACGCCACAGTCGAACTCGCGGCCGGGGATGAACTGCTCCACGAGCACCTGATGGTCCTCGGTGAAGGCCTCGCGGATGGCCGGCAGGAGCTGTTCGCGACTCTTGACCTTGGTGGTGGCCACACTGCTGCCGCCGGCGGCGGGCTTGACAAAGACAGGATAGTGCATGCCCTCCATCAGCTCGTCGAGCTTGGCGTCGGTGGGCGGCTCCTTGTAGAGGAGCACCGACTTGGCCACCTTGACGAGGCCGAACCCCTTCACCACGGGGTTGCAGTAGCCCTTGTGGAAAGTGAGGCTGGAGGTATAGAAGCCACAGGTGGTGTAGCGGATGCCCAGCATGTCGAAGTAGCCCTGCAGCACGCCGTTCTCGCCGGGGTTGCCGTGGACGATGATGAAAGCCAGGTCGAAGAGCACCTTCCGGCCATTGTCGACGACGCTAAAGTCGCCGCGGTCCACGGGCCTGTGCTCGCCGTCATGCTCCCAATACCACCCCTCGCGGTCGATGACAATCTTGTAAATGTTGTATTTGGTATGGTCCAACTGGCCATACACCTGGTTGCCACTGGCGATGGACACCTCGTGTTCCCCGCTGTAGCCACCCATGACAAGTGCTATGTTCTTTTTCTCCATGATGCCTATAAACTTTCTTCCATTAACGCCCCGACGGGTTATTTATTGTCCACAAACCCATCATTTGTCGAAAAAACATATTGTCCTCAAAGCTGCCTGACGGGGAAACCATAGGGGAGGTTATCTGCAAGACTTCTCCAAATTGGCTTTATTATTTTTCGCATTCGTATGCCCCTGCTCCGCAGCTTTCCCATACCAATACAGAGCTTTCTTGCAGTCCTTCTCCACGCCATAACCCATTTCATACATATATCCAAGATTGTTCTGGCCACCTGCATTCCCCTGTTCGGCGGATCGGCGGTACCATTTCACGGCCTCGGCATAGTCTTTCTCCACACCATAGCCGTTTCGATACATATTTCCAAGATTGTACTGGCCATATGAATTCCCCTGTTCGGCGGATTGGCGGAACCATTTCACTGCCTCGGCACAGTCCTTCTCCACGCCATAGCCATAATCATACATATATCCAAGATTGCTCTGGCCACCTGAATTTCCCTGTTCGGCGGCACGGCGGTACCATTTCACGGCCTCGGCATAGTCTTTCTCCACACCATAGCCTTCTTGATACATATATCCAAGATTGTTCTGGCCATCTGCATGCCCCTGTTCGGCGGCTCGGCGGTACCATTTCACTGCCTCGGCATAGTCCTTCTCCACACCTTCGCCATGATAATACATATATCCAAGATTGTTCTGGTCACCTGCATGCCCCTGTTCGGCGGCTCGGCGGTACCATTTCACGGCCTCGGCATAGTCTTTCTCCACGCCATAGCCACAATAATACATATATCCAAGATTGTTTTGGCCATATACATTCCCCCGTTCGGCGGCTCGGCGGTACCATTTCACTGCCTCGGCATAGTCCTTCTCCACGCCATAGCCATAATAATACATGTCTCCAAGATTGTTCTGGCCAGTTGAATTCCCCTGTTCGGCGGCTTGGCGATACTTCACAATAGCTTGAGTATATTTTTTCTGTTTTAGCAAGTTGTCTCCTTCGGCCACAATCTTGTCGAGACTTTTATCGGGCGTCAAATCAAGCGAGATTTCCTGCCTCTTCATATAAGGACTAACCCTAATGGTCGTAGTTAGTTTTTGGTAACCCTCAGCAGTCACTTCCACCGTATGATCTCCGGGTTCCATACGGAACGTACGGGTTCCACGCTCTGTTTGATAATTGTCTATTACAAATTCCGCCGTGGTTGAGTTGCAGACAAATGTCACGGCCACCTTGCCATCCCCTATCTCTCCCTTGCAGGAGAGCGTGAGCACATAGGTCCGTCCCCGCTTGAGTTCTTTTATCTCGGGCGCATATTTGGCAAAGACCACCTCTTGGGGAAGGAAATTGTCCGAACGCACAATCAGGCTGCGCGCGCCTTCACTCATGTAAATCCAATATTCATTCTTGCCTCGAGGGTTGTATCGGACAATGTAATCGCTTTTGAAATTGACTGTGTTGTCGATTATCATCACCTTCACCAACGCACAAGGGATGCGATTGAAATCGAGAACCTCATTCTCCCTGGATGTTGCCGTGGCATCGAACGGGTCAAGATTGAAACTCTCTACTACAAGACCCTGCGACATGCCAATACATGCAGCCATCAGGAAGACGATAAGGGATATTATTTGTTTCATAGTTTAATTGTATTCTTTTATTATTGAGCCTCACCTCAGGGGCACATGCCTCTCTCTCTTGGTCTGTTTGCGGTTGAAGTGGGCTTGTTCGCGGATGGCGGGGGCCATGGTGGCGCGCTGGAATCGCTCCCACACCACCTCAACGGCCAGCTCCGAGGGATGAACCATATCGGGGCCGTAGAAACGGTAGTCGCGCAGCTCGTCGAGCACTATCTCGTACGACGGGAAGTAGAGCGCCAGCGGCCTTTCCGGCGCAATGGCGGCCTTGCGTCCTTTGCTTTTCGGCGGCGACGGCGGCAGGTCGCGGTCCACCAACTCTTCGATGGCCAGCAGCAGCGTGCTCTTGCTGAGCTGGTTGCCATGGGCGCCGTCGCCGATATGTCGTATGGGCGACACCGTGAAGAGTGTATGCAGCATCGGGTAGCAGGCATGCAGTTCCTCCAGCAGCGGCCGCCACAAGGCCACGATGTCCTCCACGGTCATGCGTCGCCGCTCGAACATCTGCTGCGGGAGCTTGTGACAGTTGGCCACAACCTCCTCCGCGCCCCTTCTTTCCTCCTCCTGTTTCAGGCAATAAATCCATGCACTGCCGAAGGTGACCATCAGCAGCGACGCCTGCTGCAGGGCTTTATGCGCCTGGTGGATACGGCTGTTGCACGCCTCAAGGCATTCCTCCGCCGTGGGGCGCGAGAAAGAGCCGTGGTGATGCCACGAGTGCCACAAGCCCTCGTGCTCCACCAGGTCCTCCTCCCCCACCTCGCGGTCTTCCATCAGCCGCCTCAACGCCGACGCTATCGAGGCCGGATTGTAGAGCGTCCCGAAGGGATTCTGTTCTATATGCAACCCACTGTCGCGCATCAGCCCCCCTATCTCGTCCGAGAAACAGGAGCCCAGGCTCACAATCCCTGTTGCATAGTCGATGCTGAACGGCATCGCCGGCACCCCGACGCGTGTAGTCATCTCCACCTCGTACATACCCTCAGCTTTTCAATATTGGTTGAACCTTGACAACACCCTTCAGCTGTTCCAAATCCTTCACCACATCGTGTGCCGACACCCTCAGCTCCTGCGTGTTGAGTGTTAGCGACAGATTGCGCGGTGCATCTATCACCTGCGCCTGCAGCGGCACCTCGCCGCGATGGGCATGGGCTATCTTCTTCAGGTTCTTGCAAAACGTTTCGTCAATCTTGTCCAGCGGCACTATGAACGACATCTTTGCCGTATACTTGTCCATCACCTTGCTCAGCAGCATCATCGACAGGATGCGCAACTTCGTGAAGCTCTTGTCGGCTCCCGTCTTCTTGTCCTTGTAGTTGAATGTCCTCACCAGCGCCCTCACATACACAAATGTATTGTCCGTAAAGAAGTTCTTGAAGCTCGTGTACTCATCGTCATACAGGCGCAACTCGTAGCTGCCCGAGTAGTCGTCGATGACCATCGACCCGTAGGGGTTGCCCTTGCCCGACACACCGTCTTTCACCCCCGACACCATGCCGGCAAACCTCACCTCGCGGCCCGACAGCTGCTCCAAAGCGCCAAGCTGCTCCACGCCGATATTGGTGAACATGCTTATCTCGTACTTGAAATCGTCCAGCGGGTGGCCCGAGAGGTAGGTCGATATCACCTCCTTCTCTGCCCGGCATCGCTCCAGCGTCGTCCACTCCGCGCACTCCGGTATCGGCGGATGCTCCTCCTCGGCCAGTTCCTCGCTCATGCTGAAGATGCTCATCTGGTTGCTGCCGGCACCGTCCTGACGGCGGATGGCCCACTTCACCAGCTGGTCCATGTATGTCGGCGTGGTCTCCAGCTGGTTCTCTTTGTAGAAGTACTGCGCCCGGTGCATCGTCCCTATCCCGTCGAAGGCTCCCGCCTTCACCAGCACCTCCATGTTCTTCTTGTTCACCGAGTGCATGTCCACCCTCTTCAGGAAGTCGAACACATCTTTGTACAGTCCGCCTTTCTCCCTTTCCTCGATGATGGCCGCACTCGCCGCCTCGCCCATGCCGCTGATGGCGCACAGTCCGAAGCGTATCTTGCCCGTGGTGTCGACGGAGAAGTCCATGTCCGAGTAGTTCACACTCGGCGCCGCCACCTCCACGCCCTGCTTCCGGCAGTCGTCCATCAGCTCCGTGACGCGCTTGATGTCGCTCTGCGCACTCGTCATCACCGCCGCCATATACTCCGCCGGATAGTGCGCCTTCAGGTATGCCGTCTGGTACGCCACCCACGAATAGCAGGCCGCGTGCGATTTATTGAAAGCATACGAGGCAAACTTCTTCCACTCCTCCCATATTTTTGAGAGGATCTCCTTCGGATGGCCGTTCTTCTCGCCGCCCTCGTAGAAGAGCACCTCCAGCTCGTTCATCTTCTCAATCTGCTTCTTGCCCATGGCCTTGCGCAGCGTGTCGCTCTGGCCGCGCGTGAAGCCCGCCAGCAGGCGGCTCAAGAGCATCACCTGCTCCTGGTACACCGTGATGCCGTACGTGTCCTTCAGGTACTTCTCCATCACCGGTATGTCGTACTCGATGGGCTTCCGTCCCTGCTTGCGGTCGATGAACTCAGGAATATTGTCCATAGGACCCGGGCGGTACAGCGCGTTCATAGCAATGAGGTCGTCGATCACATGCGGCTGCAGCTCACGCAGGTACTTCTGCATGCCCGCCGACTCAAACTGGAACACGCCCACCGTGTTGCCCTCGCAAAACAGCTTGTACGTCAACTCGTCGTCCAGCGGCAGGTGGTCCACATCCACATCCTCTCCCCTGCTCTTCTTCACCATCCTCACACAATTCTTGATAATCGTCAGGTTCTTCAGCCCCAGGAAGTCCATCTTGATCAACCCCACATTCTCCACCACATGCCCGTCGTACTGCGTCACCTGCACATACTCGTCGCTCTCCTTGTCGTACACCACACACACCGGCGCCACATCCGTAATGTCCTGCGCGCCGATAATCACTCCGCACGCGTGGATGCCTATCTGGCGGTTCGTGTCCTCCAGCTCCTCCGCGTACGTCAGCATCTGCTTCAGCTGCTCGTCGTCGCCCTGCATGATGGCCTTCAATTCCGGCACATACTTGTAGCAGTTCTTCAGGTTCACCTTCGGACTCTTCCCCTTCTCGTCCTTCACACTCTCCGGGAAACCCCTGTCGGGAATATAGCTCTTCAGCAGGTTCACCGTCGCCAGCGGCACCTTCTCCACTCTCCCCACGTCGGCAATCGAACTCTTCGTCGCCATGGTGCCGTAGGTGATGATATGCGCCACGCGCTCCTTGCCGTACTTCTGCGTCACCCACTCCAGCACCTTGCCGCGACCGGCATCGTCGAAGTCCACGTCGATATCGGGCAGCGAGATACGGTCCGGGTTCAGGAATCGCTCAAACAGCAAGTCGTACTTCAGCGGGTCCAGGTCCGTAATCCACAGGCAGTACGCCACCACGCTCCCGGCCGCGCTTCCGCGCCCCGGCCCCACGCTCACACCCAGTTCCTCGCGCGCCGCACGTATATAGTCGCTCACAATCAGGAAGTAGCCCGGGAAACCCATCGTCTTTATCGTATGTAATTCGAACACAATTCTCTCCCTCACCTCCTCGCTCAGCGCCGCCTTGATCTCCGCATCCGTCGGCTCTCCACTCCCCGCACTCCGCAGCTGCTCCCCTTGCGAAGGGGAGCTGTCCGAAGGACTGAGGGGTTCACTCCCCACGCGCCAATCCGCCCCCAGGTACCTCTTCCGCGCACCCTGCCACACCAGATGCTCCAGATAGTCGGCCTCGAACTTGATGCGGTACAGCTTCTTGTATCCTCCCAGCTTCTTGATTTTCTTCTCCGCCGCCTCCTGGCTCAGCACCACCTCGCCCTTCTCGTTGCGCGTGAACTCGTTGAAGAGGTCCTCCTCCGTCAATCGCGCGCGCCAGTCCTCCTCCTTGCCGAAACTCTCGGGAATGGGGAAGAACGGCATCAGCGGGTCGCTGTCGATACTGTACACCTCCACCTTCTCCGCCACCTCCAGCGTGTTCGCCAGCGCCTCCGGCAAGTCGGCAAACACCGCCTCCATCTCCTCCGGACTCTTCAGCCACTCCTGCTTCGTATAGTGCATGCGGTTCGGGTCCGCATAGTCCTTCTGCGTTGCCAGGCAAATCAGGTGGTCGTGCGCCTCGCCGTGACTCTCCTCCACAAAATGCGCGTCGTTCGTCGCCACCAGCTTGATCCCGTGCTTCCGCGCCAGCCTTATCAGCTCCGGCTCCACCTTCATCTGCCAGCGGTACGTCTCGTAGTTCGCGTTCGGCTTGTCCGTCTTGTGGCGCATCAGCTCTATGTAGTAGTCCTCGCCGAACACCCGCTTGAACCACAGCACCGCCTTCTCCGCACCCTCCAGGTCGCCTTTCATGATCAGCTGCGGAATCTCGCCGCCCAGACACGCCGAGCACACAATCAACCCCTCGTGGTACTTCTCCAGCACCTCGTGGTCTATCCTCGGGCGGTTGTACAAACCGTCCGTATACGCTATCGACGCCAGCTTGCACAGCGAATGGTAACCCTGCAGGTTTTTCGCCAGCAATATCAGGTGGTATCCGCTGCTGTCCACGATACGCTCGCGACCCGTCTCCGGGCTGATCTCCTTCAGGTTCTTGTCCTTGTCGTAGAGACTACGCCTCGCGCAGTAAGCCTCCGTACCCACTATCGGCTTGAAAATCTGTCTCTTCAACCCCTCCATCTCCTCCTGCAGCTCGCTCAGCTTCGGAGTTCCCTCAGGCACCTCGGTGTTCGTATAGAGCTCCTCCACCTCCTTCATCTTGGCCTCCAACGTCTTCATCTTCTCCTTCACCTTCCCGTTCTCCTTGTTCACCGTGTCCAGGAAATCCTTGATACCGAACATATTGCCATGGTCCGTCAGGGCCATCGCATTCATCCCGTCCCCCTTGGCTTTCGCCACCAGATCCGGAACCTTCGACATTCCGTCCAACATCGAATAATGTGAGTGTACGTGCAAATGAACAAACTGCGCCATAATATCCTTTTTCTTTTCGACTGCAAAAATACAACTTTTTCTCCACTCCACAAAAAAACATTTTTCACCCATTCCCCCACCCCTTACCCACCTCCCTCGCCCCCGATACGGCCGTTCTTATATTGTTTTTATATTGTT
>DGTB01000092.1 GCA_002394185.1 Bacteroidales bacterium UBA4347
AGCGCGAGCTGGAATGGGTGCGCATGGCACCCAAGGCCCGCCATGCCAAAGGCAAGGCCCGTCTGGCAGCCTACGACCGCCTGCTCAACGAGGACGTCAAGGAGAAGGAACAGAACCTCGAGATCTTCATTCCCAACGGCCCCCGTCTGGGCAACAAGGTGCTGGAGGTCAATGGCGTCAGCAAGGCCTACGGCGACAAACTCCTCTACGAGAACCTCACCTTCTCGCTGCCCCCCGCCGGCATCGTGGGCATCATAGGCCCCAACGGCTGCGGCAAGACCACGCTCTTCCGCCTCATCATGGGCCTCGAGAAACCCGACACCGGCACCTTCGAGGTCGGCGAGACCGTCAAGCTCGGCTACATCGACCAGCAGCATGCCGAGATAGACCCCGAGAAGACCGTCTACGAGATGATCAGCGGCGGCAACGAGAACCTGCAGGTGGGCGGCCGCCTGGTCAACAGCCGCGCCTACATCTCCCGTTTCAACTTCACCGGCACCGACCAGCAGAAGAAGGTCGGCGTGCTCAGCGGCGGCGAGCGCAACCGTCTGCACCTGGCCCTGACGCTGAAGAGCGAAGCCAACGTGCTGCTCCTCGACGAGCCTACCAACGACATCGACGTCAACACCATGCGCGCCCTCGAGGAGGGCCTGGAGAACTTCGCCGGCTGCGCCGTGGTCATCAGCCACGACCGCTGGTTTCTCGACCGCATCTGCACCCACATCCTCGCCTTCGAGGGCGACTCGCAGGTTTACTTCTTCGAGGGCGGCTACACCGAGTACGAGGAGAACCGCAAGAAACGCCTCGGCGACGACACCCCCCACCGCATCCACTACAAGAAGCTGAAAGCGTAGTGGGGGTGCCTGTTTGAGTGTGCGAAACTGAATGTACAAAACCATGAATACTTAAAAAAATATCTGCATAGGCCTCCTCCTCATGGCAGGCCTGATAGCCTCCGCCCAGACCCAGCAGGGGTATGTGAAGACCAAGGGACGTATGATCGGTGGAAAATACTATGAGGGCAAGCGTATTGGAAATGTCACAGTGCGGGTGAAGGACCGCTCCGCTGTCAGGAGGGACGCAGATGGTTCTTTTTCGTTTTCTGAGTCGAGCAAGAAGTATAGTTTACAGCAGGTTCAGAAAAAAGGGTATGTGTTGCACAATCAAGATGTGTTGTATCGTCAATATGATTACTCGTCCAATCCGTTGGTTCTATACAAAAATCTCCTTGCTCAGCTAAATTGTGATCAATCCCATACAGAAAAAATGATTGGAGAGTTGGTTGATTGGTATTTGTCTGTGGATTTTGATCAATTAGACAAAGTTAATAGCCGTATTGGCAATAGTATTATTAACGGACAGCTTTCTGAAGCAGATTCATTGCTTCGAACCAAAGGGGATATACCCGTATTTCTCAATTAAGTGAGGATGAACAAGAGCTATTGTCGTGGACGATAAATCCTAAAATCAGCAGTGATTTGGCTGTGATCTTTGCGTTCATCTCCTACAGCTCGCAGGACCAGGCTTGGGGGAAGCGGCTGCAGAGGAAGCCGGAGCGGTATCGGATGCCGGCAACGTTGTGCGGCGAGCGAGGATGGAAGCGGCGGCCGATGGATCCGGTGTTCTTTGCGCCGACGGACATACAGCCCGGCGGGCTGACGGCGGAACTGCAGGAGCGCTTGCGGGCCTCGCGCAATCTCATCGTGCTCTGCTCGCCCCGTTCGGCACCGTGACGATGCCCTGCAGCCCCGACCAGGTGGCAATTGTGCAGTCCGGTACAATAAAACATAAATAATGGCGTTATATACTCCAGACAAACATTAACACAAACCAATTTAGAAAACAATGAAAACAAACAAAATCATGATGTTCGTGGCTGTTGCCACAATGCTCTTTGCCGCCTGCGGCAAGGACGAAGAGAAGACCGACGGCGCCACCGAGGCGGCAGCCAATACGCTGGTGATCAACGGCAAAACCTACCAGCTGGAGAGCCACTACGCTGTCTCCATGAGCGGCCGCGGCTATGCCGACGGTCACTCGACCGATGTGAACACAGAGGGCGCGCCTCTCTATTTCGTCCGCGCCGACGTTGAGTTGGGCAGTGCCAACGTCAGCATCGACCTCACCAAGTCGTACGACGATGTGGAATATGCCTTCGGCGTCAGCAATACCGACTACACTTTCTATGTTGGCCAGGACGACCACAGCGACACCGATGCCTACGGCAGCATCAACGAAGACCTCTACGAAGAGTCCATCTTCACTTCCGGCACGTTGACCGCCAGCAAGACCGACGACCTTTTCACCTACAAGGTGACGGGCACGCTGAAGAACGGCGACGCCATCAGCTTCCACCTCAGCATCCCCGCCTCGGAGTGGGAGCAGATGGATTGGTAGAAACAGCAGAAAGCATATAGAATCATGGTTTTCGCGGCTGCCGCGATGCTCATCGCCGCCTGCGGCAAGGACGAGGCGACGGACTCCGCCGTCACACCCAAGCCGCATACCGACTATCTGATATGCGACGGAGTGGCGCACCCCTTCGTCAAGGAAACGGCCTTGGGCGAGAACGGCTTCTACCAGGTCTACCTCTCCCCGGCTTCGCCCGGCGACGACTTCCGTGTGGAGCTGCTGATGAAACAGGAGGATGTGGGCAAGAACTTCGACCTCACCACCGACCACGCCGGCGACTACTCCATCGACGTGCGCCTTGCCAACGGCCACCGCATCCGCATCGGCACCGTCACCCCGGTCGACAGCATCCGCTACCTGCCCTACTGCGGCAGCAACGTCGACTGACACGGATGCCGTGCAGGCCGATTGTACGGGAACAACAAAAAGACACGCAGGAACCCATAGGATCCTGCGTGTCTTTTTTTGTAGCCCGGAGGGGGCTGTTATTCGGCCTGCTGGCGGTATTTCTCCACCTCGCCCTGGACGCTGCGCACGTTGTCGTTGGCTTTCTCCACGTCCTTCTGGGCGGCACCCTTCTTCTCTTGGTCCTTGACGATTTCGGCCTCGAGTTTCTTGATGTCTTCCTGACACTCTTTGATTTTCTGGTTGTACTTCTCGATGTCTTTCTTCTTGTCGGCAATTTTCTCCTTGTTCTTCTGGATGTTCTTGTCGAGTTTTTCGACGGCGGCTACGGCCTTGGCCTGGCTTTTCTCGGCTTTCTTGAGGTTGCTCTGTTCGGCCTCCATGTTGTTCTGGGCCTCAAACTTGGTCACATACTGCACAAAGCCCTCCACGAAGCGGCGCACGTTGGCCTGCAGGGTCTCGCGGTCGGCCGTGAGGTCGGTGGGGATGACGCAGACGGTCACCGTGGCGCTGCTCTTGCTATCCTTCTCCACCTTGGTGTAGAGGTTGATGGGGTCGGTGGAGATTTCGGCGAAGAGCTGGTCGAGGACGGCGATGAAGCCTTCGCTCTTCTTGGTCTTGAGGTCGGCGTCCTTGAGGCGCTTGTTCATGGCGTCCTGCACGAGGTCCGCTTTCTTCTGGATGGTGACGCTGTAGCCGGGGGCGGTGACGGTGCCTACCTGCACGCTTTTCTGTTCGATGTTCTGGGCCATGAGGGCGCTGAAGGCCATCAGCATGGCGGGCAATAAAAGGAGTTTTTTCATCATGATGGTTGTTTTTTTGTTGTCGATTGAAAATGCAAAAATACGCATAATTTTTAAAATGGACGAAAAAAAATCCTTTTCCCCACCCACCCGAGGGGTAGCGAAGACGTGTCCGATACGGCCGTTCTTATAT
>DGTB01000061.1 GCA_002394185.1 Bacteroidales bacterium UBA4347
GAACAATATGTAAACAATATAAAAACAATATAAGAACGGCCGTATCGGGGGCGTATCGGGTAGCGTTCGGGTGGGGGTGGGGCAGGAGGTGCAGCGGTGACTTTTTTTTAGGGTCATCGCGCGCGGATTCAATTTTTTTATGTATATTTGCTTTTTGGCTTCGGCCATGGATATGTTTTTATTATAATAGTAATCAGATAATTGTAGAAATATGTCATTGCTTTCGATACGCAATTTGCACGCTTCCATCGGCGACCGTGAGATATTGAAGGGCATCGACCTCGAGATCAACCGCGGCGAGGTGCATGCCATCATGGGCCCCAACGGCAACGGCAAGAGCACGCTGGCCGGTGTGGTGGCCGGCAACCCCAAGTACACGGTCACCCAGGGCGAGGTCATCTTCAAGGACAAGAATATTCTGGAGCTGCCCGTGGACGTGCGTGCCGCCGAGGGTCTTTTCCTCGGATTCCAGTATCCGGTGGAGATTCCGGGTGTGAGCATCACCAATTTCATGCGCACGGCTGTCAACGAGCAGCGCAAGTACCACGGCCTCGACCCCCTGAGCGGTGCCGAGTTCCTGCGCCTGATGGAGGAGAAGAAGAAGGTGGTGGAGATGACCACCAACCTGGCCAACCGTTCGGTGAACGAGGGTTTCAGCGGCGGCGAGAAGAAGAAGAACGAGATTTTCCAGATGGCCATGCTCAATCCGACGCTGAGCATACTGGACGAGACCGATTCGGGCCTCGACATCGACGCCCTGCGCATTGTGGCCGGCGGTGTGAACCAGCTGCGCTCCAAGGACAATGCCACCGTCGTCATCACCCACTATCAGCGTCTGCTGGACTTCATTGTGCCCGACTTTGTGCATGTGCTTTATGAGGGCCGCATCGTCAAGACCGGTCCCAAGGAGCTGGCCCTCGAGCTGGAGGAGAAGGGCTACGACTGGATCAAGAAAGAGGTGGAGGGGATGAGTGTTTAGTGTAAAGTGTTTAGTGTAAAGTTATGATTATAAAGGATATATTGCCCGATGTGTGGGCCGACCAGTGGCGTGTCGACCGGCCTGCCGATGAGCTCGCCGTGGGCCGCGGGATGGACCGCCAGCTGGTGCTTTGCCATCCCGACGACGCTCCGATGTTCATGCTTCGCGATGGCAGCGGCAACCAGGTGGTCTCCGACCTGCAGCATCTGCACATCGTGCTCGAGGAGGGCGCCACCCTCCGGCTCTACCGCCTGCAGGGGCTCAACACCCCTGCGCAGCACCTCACCGAGCTACATATCGACATGCAGCGCGATGCCAGCCTCTCGATGTGCACCGTCACTCTCGGCGGCGGCCATGTGAGGAACAATGTCGTGGTGCGCATGAAGGGCGAGGGGTGCCACTGCGAGGCCAATGGCCTCTATTTGGTGGACCGCGAGCAGGAGTGCGACAACTACATCTTTGTCGAACACGCCAAGCCCCACTGCACGAGCTCGGAGCTCTACAAGGGCATTGTGGACGATGCCGCCCGCGCCCGTTTCAACGGCCACGTGCTGGTGCAGGACGGCGCCGTGAAGACCGAGGCCTTCATGACCAATCGCAACATACTGCTCACCGACAAGGCCCATGTGGACACACGGCCGTTCCTGGAGATATACAACGACGATGTCAAGTGCTCGCACGGGTCGACCATCGGCCAGCTCGACGAGCAGGCGAAGTTCTACCTTATGACCCGCGGCATCAGCGAGCGCACGGCTATGACGATGCTCAGCTACGCCTTCTGCGACGAGGTGATTCGGGGCATCGCCATCCCCACGTTGCGCGACGCCGTGGGCGACATGGTGAAGAAACGTCTCCACGGCGAACTGACCTCCTGTGCCGATTGCGCCATAGCCTGCTCCAATCCATGCAACGGTCCCGAGGCTCACTTCGACATTGACCCAAGCAAGTTATGAGAGCGGGGAGCGGAGAGGGGAGCGTGAAGAACCGGCTGACGCTGAGCATTGTCGGGTTCTTCATTCTGATGTTCTCCGTTCTCGGCGCTCCGATGGCCACTCTGCAGGCCCAGTGCGGCGTCAAGGTGAAGAGTGGCGACGAGGCTGCCATGCGCAGCGCCCTGGCCGAGATGGACCAGGGGCACCTGCGCGAGGCCTCGCAGCAGATGCGCCGTGTGGCCCAGCGCAACCCCAAGGCCGCCGAGCCCCAGTTCTGGCTGGGCATGTTGGCGGTGCGCAACGGTTTCAACGCCACTGGCATCCGCAAGTATTTCACCAAGTGTATCGACCTCTGCCCGAACTATCCCAATGCCTTGGCGCACTACTATATGGGTATGATACTCTACACCGACGAGCGCTACGAGGAGGCTACGGCGGAGCTGGAGACCTACTTCCGCATGGCCAACAACTGCGACGACAAGGCGCAGACGGCCGTATACGAGGAGGCGTCGGCCTACCTGCGGTGGTCGCGTTTCCTGGCGGAGGCCATGCTCAACACCGTGCCTTTCGACCCTCAGCCCCTGCGCGGCGTCAGCTCCAAGCGCAACGAGAACCTGCCCTACATCACCCCCGACGGGCAGCGCTGCTACTATCTGCGCGAGGTGGTGAAGAAGAAGGACCCCTCGTCGTTCACCGTCAACGACCTGGAACAATCGCGCTGGGCGCTCTACTGCAGCGAATGGAAGGACAGCACCTTCAGCGCCGGGCGCGAGTTGCCGGCCCCTTTCAACCAGGGCGGGGCTGAGGGCGGAGTCAGTACGACGGCCGACGGAAGCCTGCTCTACTACTCACGCATCACCTACAACGGCGGCTACGCCAACTGCGACCTGTATGCAGGCGAGTGGAAGGAGGCGAGCGGAAAATGGGAAGTGGCACGGTTGGGCAACAACATCAACGGGGAGAAGACCTGGGAGTCGCAGCCGTCGGTGAGTGCCGACGGGCAGTGGCTCTACTTCGCCTCCAACCGCAAGGGCGGCCAGGGGGGCACCGACATCTGGCGTTGCCACCGATTGAAGAACGGCGACTGGAGCCGTCCGGAGAACCTCGGCAGCCGTGTCAACACTATGGGCAACGAGAAATTCCCCTTCATCCATGCCGACGGCCACACTCTCTACTTCGTCTCCGACGGCTGGCAGGGCTTTGGCGGATACGATGTTTACTTCATCGACCTTGCCGAAGGCGATGCCCAGCCCACTAACCTCGGCCTGCCCATCAACAGCGAGGACGACGAGCTCTCCTTCGGCGTCACCGCCGACGGCACCAAGGCCTATTTCCCCGGAAGGGTCAAGTCGTCGCGCAGCAAGGATATCCTCATCTTCGACCTCTATCCCGCCGCACGGCCCGAGTCCATGCGCTACTGTCACCTGCAGGTTGAATACCCCGGCCAGAAAAAGACCGTCCACAAGACCCTCATGCTCTCCAACCGCCGTCCCACGGCACTCACCTTCGCCGAGGAGGGGCTGATGCCGGTCATCTTTTGCGCCACGGGTAAGACTTGGCGCGAGGGCACCACGGTCACCCTGCAGGACAGCACCTCGGCCCTCGGCCTGAAATTCCTGCCCGGCAGCCGTCTTTCAGAACAGGACGAGCTGCTGCTCGACGCCTGGGCCGAATGGCTCATCAACCATCCGCAGGTGCACGTCGCCGTGGAGTGCCCCACCATGCCCGAGGCCAAGGCCGTATGCGACTACCTGCGCAACAAGAAGAAACTGCGTGCCGACCGGCTGGAGTGCCGCGGCGGCACGGAATATGTCAAACGTCAAATACGCCTGCTATGAAATCCATGCGCCGCATACTGGCTTATCTCAAATACTTTCCGGTACAGGTGACCCTGAATATACTCTTCAACCTGCTCCATATCCTGTGCAGCTTGGGGGCGTATGTGCTCATCATACCCTTTGTGGAGCTGATGTTCGGCCTGAACGGGGTGCCCGAGGCCGAGCCGGAGCTGGGGTTCAACCAGAAGCAGCTGGTGGATTGGGCTTTCTGGCATCTCTATCAGTACAAGGCCGTGCACGGCATTTGGGGGTGTCTGCTCATTGTGGCCGGCGGATATGTGGGCTGCTCGCTGCTGAGCAATTTCTTCCGCTTCATGGCGCAGGTCTTCCTCGGCATAGTCCGCAACGGCCTCATCGAGCGCCTGCGCAACGACATCTACCACAAGGTGACCATCCTGCCGGTGGCGTTCTTCAACAGCAAACGCCGCGGCGACATCATGAGTCGCATGAGCAACGATATTGCCGACATGGAGTGGTGTGTGGGCGTGCTGCAGTCGCTTGTCAAGGAGCCTATCAATGTGATGGTGTTTGCCGGCATACTGGTTTTTGTGTCGTGGAGGCTGTTTGTGCTCTTCCTGCTGGTGTTGCCGGTGGGGGTGTGGCTTATCGCCAAGATAGGAGGACGCCTGAAGCGCACCTCGCAGCGCGGGCAGAGCGAACTGGGACGCATGGTGGCCATTCTCGAGGAGTCTCTGGCGTCGCTCAGGGCGGTGAAATCGTTCGGCCGCGAGGCAGACCGTGAGGGCCTTTTTGGCGAGGCCAACAATAGTTACAGCCGCACGATGGTGAAGGTGGCGCGCAGCCGCGAGCTATCGTCGCCGCTCTCTGAAATCCTGGGCACGCTGGCATTGGTCATTATCCTTATTGTCGGCGGCTGGCAGGTCATCGACGGCTCCATCCAGCCGTCGGTGTTCATCTTCTTTGTCATCATCTTTGCCCGCATTATTCCCCCCATACAGGCCATTGTGCGAGCCTACAATACGTTCCAGAAGAGCTCTGCCTCGGCCGAGCGTTTTCTGGAGATACTGGATGCCGACGAGGTTATCGTGGAGAAACCCGGCGCTACCGTACTGGAGGGATTCAAGGACCGGATAGAGTTCAAGGATGTCTGTTTCAGCTATCGGACCGACCCGTCCGACAAGTCGGCGGACGGCCTTGTCCTCGACCATATCAACCTGACGGTCCCCAAGGGGAGCACCGTGGCTGTCGTCGGTCCCTCGGGGGCAGGGAAGACCACTCTGGTGGACCTGCTGCCGCGGTTCTATGACTGCACGCAGGGTACTATCCTCTTCGACGGACATCCTGTCCCCGATCTCAACATCAACTCGCTGCGGTCGCAGTTCGGGCTGGTGTCGCAGAACTGTATCCTCTTCAATGACACTGTGGCCAACAATATTGCCTTTGGCGCCGAGAGCTACACCCTGGACGAGATCAAGGCTGCTGCGCATATCGCCCATGCCGACGAGTTTATCGACCAGCTGCCGCAGGGCTATGACACACCTATCGGCGACCGCGGCCTGAACCTCTCCGGCGGCCAGCGCCAACGTTTGAGCATCGCCCGTGCGGTGTTGCGCGACACTCCGGTGCTGATTCTCGACGAGGCAACCTCGGCACTCGACTCCGAGTCGGAGCGCGCCGTGCAGCAGGGACTCGACGCTTTGATGAAAGGACGCACCTCCATCGTCATCGCTCACCGCCTTTCCACCATCCGGCATGCCGATACAATTGTCGTGCTCGACCATGGCCGCATCGTGGAACAAGGCACTCACGATGAGCTCCTTGCCCTCAACGGACTCTACAAGAAACTGGTCGACATGCAAAGCTTTGCGTAAAATTATTTTGCCATGTCGGAAAAAGTTCGTAATTTTGCACCCGCAAAAGCACGGAGAAAACGTGTAAAAATGGGAGTATAGCTCAGCTGGTTCAGAGCGCCTGCCTTACAAGCAGGAGGTCACTGGTTCGATCCCTGTTACTCCCACTTTTTTTTATTCTTTTTTATTCTTTTCCCTTTTATAACATTATTTAAGAATTCAAATTGCTGACTATTAGGAAAAATGTTGTACTTTTGCATTCGGTAATAAAAAGAAAATATTGTATAACAAATTAAAAATCAAACAACAATGAAGAAAGTTTTATCGTTCTTTGGCGCCGCTCTCTTTGTCGCCGCCATGACTGTTTCCTGCGGAAACAACAACACCGAAGCCACCGACAGCGTTTGCGATAGCACCGCCGCCGAAGCCGCTTGCTGCGAGCAGCAGGCTGCCCAGCCCGTCGAGGCTGCTGCCATGACCGATGCCGAGCACCAGGCCATGCTGGACGCCGCCGCCGAGGCCGGCCGTGCCAAATGCAACTGCTACAAGACCGACGCCGCCAGCGTTGAGGCTTGCATCAAAGGCATCCTCGCCCAGAGCTACGCTGCCTATCAGGACAACGAGGAGTTCAAGGCCGCTATGGAAGCTGAGTTCAACAGCTGCGTGAAGGAGAAAGCCACTGCCGCCATCAAGGATGCCGCCAATCAGGGTGTCAAAGAAGGTGCCAAGGCTCTCGCCGGTGCTCTGAAGAAATAAGTTTTTTCCTCTTCAGAAAACAGAATTATCAATGACAGGCCTGCGCACCAATGCCAGGCCTGTCTCTTTTTTTTACGACTATTTATCGATGAAAAACACTTTTGCCCCCCTTGCTCTTGCCGCGCTGTTGTCAACGTTGTTTTTGGCCGCCTGCCGTCATCAGGAACGTCCTGCCGATGTCCTCGATGCCCCCCGGATGGTGGCATTCCTCTCCGACGCCTACCTGTTGGAGGGTTTCTATGCTGTCGAGACACAATACCGCTATGACGCCATGACCCCCGAAGTGCTGCGTGCCTACGACGACATCCTCGATGCTCATGGCATCACGCGAGAACAGGTGGAGCTTAGCTTCAATTACTATTCCGAACATCCGGAACTCTATGAGGCCATCCAGGACAGCGTTCTGGCTGTCATCGAACGCCAATCCGAGGCCGACACCCTTGCCAAGGCTCCCGCCGCCCCCTCGGCACCTATCTATCTGCCGATGTAGAGGGGCGTCATAATGTTTTTTTATTTTGCAGGTTGAATGGGAACTGCAATGTGCGGGCGCTGTGTGATTTTGTTACCCATTTTTCTTTGACGTTTCATTTCTGCGGTGTCAGCCACACCTATTTTTCCACTAAAAAAAGGGGATGGACTTATTATTTGGTGTGCGAGCCATTGCCCATTGCGCAACCGCATCTCAACATTTGCATCAATGTGTGTTTGAATAGGTGTTTTTTTATGGTAGTATACAGTAGCTTGTGTGTCGCAGAGATATGATAGGGAATCATATGTGATTGTAGCGGGTGTGTTGGCTGCAATGTATGCTGTGTCAAGATGGGGAATCAGAAAGTTTTTGTAGTAGAGAAGTGTTATTTTTTGTGTTTCCTCAGTCGCATATTCCATTGCAGCATCAATATCGTAGTCTCCTAATGCTTGGGCGTATTTAATGGCGTTTTCTTTTGGACTTGGCAGGCTGTTGCATGATGCACATAGTGTTGTAAGAAATGCGAGTACAATTAAATAATGTTTTTTCATTGGGTAGTTTGTTTTATAATGAATGAGAGTTCGGATGTTTAAAGTCCGAACTCTCACTTTTTTAGATTTGTTGTTTAATTCTTATTTTGCACCTTTTTTGAGGTTGCCTTTTGCTCCAAGACTTTTGCTGGCGTCGTCGTTGGCGACTTTCACTCCCTGAGCAGCCTTCTTGGTGGTGGCGGTGTGGAGAGTGGGACCATCGTCTTTAATGGTAGCGCTCTTGGTTGCAGGAGTTTCCTCTTTTTTAGTGGCCTTCTTTGCGGTAGTGGTTTTGGTGGGCTCGGCAACAACAGTGTCCTCAACAATTTCATCTTCGACCTCTTCAATGATGGTTTCAATAGGAGTGGTGTCGGTGAGGGTGTCGGTCTCCTCGGCGGGAGCATTGTTGCAAGCCACGGTCAAACCAAGGGCTGCAATGGCCAGCGTGGCAAGTTTAAACGTGTTCTTCATGATACAAATTTCTGAGATTTGTTAACTTAGAATTTGAAGTTGTTAACGGTGACGGTGAGGTTCTCAACGTCGGCATCCTCAACATTGTCGACAATACCGTTCATCCAGCTGTAAAAGTCATACATTTCAGCGTTGAGAGTGCAGGAGAGAGTCTTGGCATTGAGGTCGCAAGCGGTCAGGTTGAGGGTTGCGTTCAAGCAATCCCAGTCGCCAACATAGCCATCGTTGGTCTGAACTTGGGTCTGGTTGCCGTACTCAACAATCGCGATGTCCTGGCTCTGGAGACCAGCGCTGTAGGTATAGCCCTGAGGGTTGCCTTCCTGATCAACGGCATCTTGAATGGAAGCTGCGGCGCTGTATGAACCAGGTGTGGTGGTGATTGCGAAGTCGACATAAGGAAGCTGACGGTCAACTTTGTAGAGACGGTTTATAGTAACACCGTACCGCTCAACGAAATCGGTGTTCATCGTACCAGTAGCAGCATCCCAAGTAGTGGATCCGAAGGTCACTTGAGCAGAAGCTTCGGTGGTGGTGCCGCCGTTGCCGCCGTTACCGCCGTTGTTGTCGCTTTTCTCGTCGTCTTTGCTGCAGGAAACCATGGTCAGGCTGCAGGCCATCAGGGCGATGCCCATGAATTTGAAAATGTTCTTCATTGTTTGAATGTTTTTAGGTTAATAATTATTTGTTTTCTGATTTTTATTTTATATTTGGCTGCAAAAGTACGAACTTTTTCTGATATGGTGGTGAATTTTTTTTGAACATGTGTTTAGAATGTTGATGTATAGTGCTTTATGTGTTGTTAATTATTCTTAATGTTGCGTGTTTTGCCATGCCAAGGGGTTTGGGAGGGCTGTTTATTGGCGCACATCGAGGGCGTCGCGGAGGGCTGAGGCCAAGAGCATAAAGGCCAGGACGACAAGCATGATGGCCACGCCCGGCAGCAGGGCCAGGTAGGCGCTGTCGAGGAGGATGTATCCGTAGTTCTCTTTCACCATCATGCCCCACGACGGCATGGGAGGCTGCACGCCGATGCCGAGGAAGCTCAGTCCGGCCTCCAGCAGGATGGCGCTGGCGAAGTTGCTGGCGGCCACCACCACCACGGCGCCCACAATGTTGGGCAGAATGTGGCGGAAGATGGTGCGGAAGGTGCTGTAGCCCAAGGCGCGCGTGGCCTCGATATACTCTTTCTCCTTGATGCTGAGCACTTCGCCGCGCACCACGCGGGCTATGTCGACCCACATGGTGAGTCCCACGGCAATGAATATCTGCCAGAACCCTTTGCCCAGCACGAAGGTGATGGCTATGACCAGCAGCACCGTGGGGATGGACCACACGACGTTGATGAGCCAGAGGATGAGGTTGTCCACCCAGCCGCCATAGTAGGCTGCCAGGGCGCCGAGGGTGATGCCCAGCAGCAGGGCGATGACGATGGCTATGAAGCCCACAGAGAGGCTTACGCGCGAGCCTATCATGAGCATCGACAGCACGTCGCGCCCATAGCCGTCGGTGCCGAGAACGAAGGTGCGCTCGTCAACGGAGGCCTCCGTGGCGGCCACTACGATGGGGTCGCCGTTGTAGGGGGTGGCGATGATGCTGTCGCGCGCGTATCTATAGTCTATAATCGGGGTGGCGGTGTAGGGCAGGGGCTCGCCTTTGACCATGCGCCTGGCGAGGGACGTGTGAGCATGGGTGGAGTCGGTGATGAGGAAAGTGGCCTTGCTGAAGGGTTTGTGGGTTGCCAACTCGAGGTACTGCTGGTTGCAGTAAGGGGTGTGGTCGGGGGTGATGAGGTAGCCGAGGAGGGCCACAAGGGCAAACAGTCCTATGACAACGAGGCTCGCTATGGCCAGGGGGTTGCGCAGGAAACGACGCCGTGCCAGCCGGTCGAGCGAGCGGCCGGCACGGTCGGTGGCAGAGCGTTTGCGGAAGAGGTTCATGGGCTGATAGAGCTTACATAAATCCCAGCTCCACTTTCACCTCGTCGGGAATCATGTCCATGCTCCAAGGCGGGTCGAAGGTGAGTTCGACGTCGACGCTCTTCACGCCGCTGATGTAGCTCACCATCTGCTTCACCTCTTGGAACATATATTCGGCCTCGGGGCAGTCGGGAGCCGTCATAGTCATGAGGATGTGCACGTTGAGGTCATCGTCGACATCGATCTTGTAGATGAGGCCGAGGTCGTAGATATTCACCGGTATCTCGGGGTCGTAGATGTTGCGCAGGCAATTGACGACGGCGCTGTTGATGGTTTCTTTCGTGGGTTCCATTATTGTTTCATTTTGTATGCCAGGGCGTACATCTTCATCTGTTTGACCATGGAGGTGAGGCCGTTGGAGCGGGTGGGGGAG
>DGTB01000181.1 GCA_002394185.1 Bacteroidales bacterium UBA4347
TATCGGACACGTCTCGGGTAGGGTTTTGCCCCCCCGTGGAGAGGGGCCGGAAGGATGCTTCCCGAATGCCTGTGCCGGCTCACTCGCCTTCCTCTTCGGGGGCCGGCGGGTTGCTGAAGGCTCCGAGGGATTTCAGCTGCAGGTAGTAGATGAAGAGGAAGAGGGCGGTGAACATGACGTCGCCGAGGCCGAGGAAGCCTTTGCCCAGGAAGAGCAGGGGCAGGACGAGCATCAGCAGCTGGGCAATGGCGTAGTAGTGGTAGCCGGCGCGGCGGAGGTTCCACATGAGCACACAGCCCACCACCGACATGGCGCCCAGCGCTGCCATGGCGGCATAGAGCAGCCTCGGTATGGCAGCCATGCGCTTCCACATGGTGAACATCTCGGCAGGCATGAGCGACTGGTTGGCGCGGTAGACGGCGTCGAGCGAGGGCAGCGCCACGGCCATCAGGATGCCCGTGAGGAACATCATGCTGCCATAGATGATGCTCAGCACCAACAGTATGCGAAGGGTCGTGGGGTTCTTGTTCATAGCACGGCAGCCATCTGTTGTTGCAGTTTCTGCGCCTCGCGGGCGGCGGCTTCGGCAAAGTCGGTGCCGTTGGAGGCGTAGATGATGCCGCGCGAAGAGTTGACCAAGAGGCCGCAGTCGCGGTTGAGGCCGTACTTGCACACCTCCTCGAGGCTGCCGCCCTGGGCACCCACGCCGGGCACGAGCAGGAAGGAGCCGGGGACGATGCGGCGCACGTCGGTGAGCATAGCGGCCTTGGTGGCACCGACGACATACATCATGTTCTCCTCGTTGCCCCACTGCTTGGAGGTCTCGAGCACACGCTGGTAGAGTTTTAGTGATGACTGATGAGTGATGAGTGATGAGTGGTTTGCTGCTCCACGTTCATCACTCATCACTCCACACTCATCACTCGTATTGAGCAGCTGGAAGTCGAAGGCCCCCTTGTTGGAGGTCAACGCCAGGAGGATGACCCACTTGCCCTCGACGGCCAGGAAAGGCTGCACACTGTCGGCACCCATATAGGGGGCCACGGTAATGGCGTCGAAGTTGAAGTCGCCTTTGGGGTCGAGGAAGGCACGGGCATAGCGCTCGCTGGTGTTGCCGATGTCGCCGCGCTTGGCGTCGGCAATGGTGAAGACGGGCTTGCCCAGCTGGTGGAGATAGTCCATGGTGAGCTTGAGCTGGCGCAGACCCTCGATGCCGAGGGCCTCGTAGAAGGCCAGATTGGGCTTGTAGGCCACACAGTGGTCGATGGTGGCATCGATGATGGCACGGTTGAAGCGGAAAATGCCGTCCTTGGCGTCGCGCAGATGCTCGGGCATCTTGGCGGGGTCGGTGTCGAGGCCGACGCAGAGGAACGACTTTCTTTCTCTTATCAGGCTGATGAGGTCTTGTCTATTCATGGTGTTTCTCTTTTTTTCGGAATATTATTCTGTCAGTTTGTGGAACTGCTCGGTAAGCTTCTTGGCGCTGAGGCCCTGCATGGGTTCGTCGGCCACGATGCGGCCGTGGTTGATGACGATGGCGCGGCTGCACATGGCCTCCACCTCCTGCATGACGTGTGTGGAGAGGAGCACGGCCTTGTCCTTGCCGGCACGGCGGATGAGGGTGCGTATGAACTCCAGCTGGTTGGGGTCGAGGCCGGTGGTGGGCTCGTCGAGGATGAGCACCTCGGGGTCGTGGATGAGGGCCTGGGCCAGGCCCACACGCTGGCGGTAGCCCTTGGAGAGCTGGCCTATCTTCTTGTGCGCCTCGGGGGTGAGGCCGGTGAGCTCTATCATCTCGTCGGCACGCTGACGGCGGTCTTTGACACCGCTGATGCCGGCCACGAAGCGCAGATACTCGCGCACATACATGTCGGGATAGAGGGGGTTGAGCTCGGGCAGGTAGCCTATGTGGCGGCGCACGGCGAGGGCGTCGTCGTAGATGCTGTGGCCACAGACGGTGAGCTCGCCCTCAGTGGGGGGTATGAAGCAGGTGATGATCTTCATCAGGGTGGACTTGCCGGCGCCATTGGGGCCCAGCAGCCCCACTATCTCGCCCTTGGCGACGCGGAAGGAGACATGGTTCAACGCATACTGCTCGCCGAAGGTTTTGGTGATGTCTTTTATCTCTATCATACTTTCTTTATGCCGGCAGGATGCCGGCGCTCCAATTTAATCAATGTTGAACCGACGGCCGTCCTTGATGCCGAAGATGAAGGCGTCCTTGAAGGGCGTGGTGGCCTTGATGGAAGCCAGGCGCTTGCGGGCTTCGGCAAGGGTTTTGTAGTTGCCGCAGGAGTAGATGTAGTACTTGCCGTTCTTGCTGTGGCGGAAATCTTTGATGCCGTGGAGGTCGGGGTCGCCGGATTTGATGACACGGCTGGCGGTGAGAATCTGTATGCGGTAGTGTGTACCCTTGTCTTCGGGGGCAATCTGCTTGGGCTTGGCAGGCTCGGCAGGTTTGGTCTCGACGGGTTTAGCCTCGACGGGTTTGGCCTCGACGGGTTTAGCCTCGACAGGCTTGGCCTCGACGGGTTTAGCCTCGACAGGCTTGGCCTCGACGGGTTTAGTCTCGGCGGGCTTGGCCTCGGCGGGTTTAGCCTCGGCGGGTTGGGCTGCCTGGGCAGTCTGTGTGTTCTGACTTGTCTGATTGATGCGACGGCGGACGGCCCAAGCATCCTTGAAGGGGGTGTGCTGCTGCACCTCTTTACAATATTCATTGGCCTCGGTGAAGGTGGAGAAACGTCCTACCGAGTAGCAGTAGAGCAGTCCATTGCGAGAGGAAATGACGTTCTCAATGCCGTGGAAGGCGGGGTCGCCCTCAAGGAGCTCTTTGCTGGAGGTAAGGAACTGGACGGTGAAGAACTCGGTGGCGCTGATGGCGCTGTTTTTCGGGGCCTTCAGCGTTGTGGAGGCACGGGGAGCCGCAGCGGCGGGCTTGGGTTCGGGTTTGGGTTCGGGCTTGGTCTCGGCCGCGGCAGTGGGGCGTGGGGCCTCGACGGGGTCGGCCTTCGTCTCGACAGGCTTCACCGCTTGGGGTTCGGGGTCTATCTGCACACGGGGAACGAGTTCGCGCGTGGGCACAGGGCGTTCGGTATCGGTGCTGAGAACGATGGTGGCCGTGTCGGCAGCAGGAGCCTTGACCACGGTGGCCGGAGGTTCGGGAGCGGCCTGGGGCTCGGGGACGTCAGCCTTTTCCTGTTTGGGCGAGGCATAGCCGGGGATGTCGATCTTGGGGTTGGCAATCTTGTTGGTGCCCTCCTCGGTGGCCTTGAAGGTCATGAAGGCATTGAAGAGTGAAATGGCTATCTTGGCCTGCCCTTCGTCGCTGATCATGAAGGCCTCTTCGGTGGGGTTGCTGATGAAGCCCACCTCGGTGAGCACCGAGGGGCAGGTGGTCTTGTAGAGCACAAAGAGCTCGGCCTGCTTCACACCGCGGTTGATGGTCTTGAGGTTCTGCTTGTACTGGTTTTGAATGGCCTGGGCCAGGTTGAGGCTCTTGTCGATGAAGGCGTTCTGGAACATGGCCAGCATAACGAAGCTCTCGGGGGCGTTGGGGTCGAAACCCTTATAGGCGTCGTTGCTCTTATAGTCGGACTCGAGGAGGATATCGGCATTCTCCTTCTTGGCCACCTCGAGGTTGGCGCGACTCTCGGAAAGACCCATCACGAAGGTCTCCACACCCGTGGGGGCTGCCGTGGGGTGGGAATTGGCATGGATGGAGATGAAGAGGTCGGCCTTGTTGCGATTGGCTATATGGGCACGCTCGGCGAGGGAGATGTCGACGTCGGTGGTGCGGGTATAGATGACCTTCACGTCGGGATAATTGTCGGAGATAAGTTTGCCGAACTTCTTGGCGATGGCCAGAGTGATATGCTTCTCCTGGGTGCGACCACCCTGAGCACCGGGTTTGGCTCCTCCATGACCCGGATCGATGACCACCGTACGCACCTTATAAATGTCTTTTTTTTGTGAAAAAGCAGGTGCCCAAAAGAGGGTCATTGCGACAAATAGGGTTAATAAGCGTTTCATTTTCAATTTAATAAATTTCTGTTTTTTAATTTGCATAAATAATCTTATCTTTGCAAATCGAAAATGCAAAGATACGAAGATATTTTGAATGTTCAAAATAATGTTTTAAAAGAGGCTTGAAAGAGGCAAAAAACATAGCAAAAAGAATCGTGCTGGCAGCGCTTGCGATGCTGGCTGCGGCACCCATGGCGGTGGCGCAGCAGGACATTGACACGCTGATGCGGGTGTCGAGAAACGCCGTGGACAAGGTCATCAAGTACAAGGCCAAAGACTCGGTGGCCATGGACCTCACGGCACGGCGCGCCTTCCTCTACAGCGACGGTTCCATCGACTACGACAGCATGATTCTGATGGCCGACCGCGTGGAAGTGGACTTCGAGAAGCACACCCTCCATGCCCACGGCACCGCCGACACAGCGGGCAACGTGGTGGGACGCCCCTTCTTCAAGCAGGACGGCACCGACTACCACGCCGACACCATCACCTTCAACTACGACACCAAGAAAGGCATCATCCAGGGCGTCATCACCCAGGAGGGCGACGGTTTCCTGCATGGCCAGAAGGTGAAGAAGATGAACGACTCGGTGATGTACCTCAGCGGCGGCAGCTACACCACATGCAACTACGCCCATCCCCATTTCGCACTGAACTTCACCAAAAGCAAACTCATTGCCGGCGACAAGATTGTGACCGGACCGGCATGGCTGAGCATCGAGGATGTGCCTACGCCTGTGGCGTTGCCCTTCGCCTTCTTCCCCATCACCCACTCGCGGACCTCGGGCGTGCTGATACCCTCCTATGGATGGCAGAACTACCGCGGCTACTACCTGCGCGACGGCGGCTACTACTTCGCCCTGGGCGACAACTGGGACCTGGCACTGCTGGGCGACATCTACACCAACCTCAGCTGGGCCCTGGAGGCCAAGAGCAACTACTACAAGCGCTACAAGTACAAAGGCTCCTTCGACGCCCGCTACGGCATCACCTACGAGGGCATCCGCGGCGACAGCAATACCTTCAATTCATACAACGACTTCAAGTTCACCTGGACCCACGACCAAGACGCAAAGTCCAATCCCTACAGCCGTTTCTCGGCCAATGTCAACCTGCAGAGCCGCAACTACAACAAGAATACCTCCAACCGCAACGACTACTTCAACTCCACCACCACGTCGTCCATCAGCTACACCACCAAGCTGGGTTCCTACTTCAACCTGGCCCTCTCGGCTCGCGAAAGCTACAACGTGCAGACCGGCGTGATGAATATCAAGCTGCCCAGCATCTCGCTCTCGTCCATTACCATCTACCCCCTGCGCCGCGCCAACCCCGTGGGCGGATACCGCTGGTGGGAGAATATCTCGCTCTCCTACGTGATGAACGCCGAGAACAACATCACCGCCGCCGACAGCGAACTCTTCTCGCGCCAGACCCTCGACGCCATGCAGTACGGCATACAGCACAGCATCCCCCTGTCGAGCAGTCTGAAGGTGCTGAAATTCTTCAACTGGACCAACTCGCTGACCTACAACGAGCGCTGGCACTGGAGCGCCATTGAGAAGAGCTACGACAACGCCACGGGCACCGTGACGACGGATACCGTCTTCGGATTCCGCGCCAACCGCGACTTCAACTTCAGCTCCTCGCTCTCCACGCGCATATACGGCATGTTCCAATATAAACACGGACCACTGAAAGCCCTGCGCCACGTCATCAACCCCTCGGTCTCGTTCAGCTACCACCCCGACTTCGGGGCCGCAAGCCTGGGATGGTGGAAACAATACACCGACACCACGGGCTATGTGCACCGCTACTCCATCTTCCAGAACAGCCTCTACGGCGGCCCCTCCGACGGAGTGAGCGGCAGCCTGCGCTTCTCCATCGGCAACAACCTCGAAATCAAATGGCAGAATCCCTTCGACACCACCGCCGAGGTAAAGAAGATACCCCTCATCGAGAACCTGACACTCGCCATGAGCTACGACTTCGCCAAGGATTCGCTCAACCTCTCCCCTCTCTCGGTCAGCGGCCGCACCACCCTCTTCCGCACCCTGGTGCTGAACTACAACGGCTCCTTCAACCCCTACGTCATCGACAGCGACGGACGCCTGCACAACGAGTTCCTCTGGAACCGCGAACGGCGCCTCTTCCGTACCGACAATTCCACCTGGAGCGCACAGCTCTCCTTCAGCCTGAACAACAACACCTTCAAGAAAGAAGGTTCCACCCCCAACCAAGGCCGTCCCACCACAGCCATCCTCCAGACCCCCCACAACTACAACCCCGTGCTGATGACGGGCGGATACGTCGACTTCTCGGTGCCCTGGAACATCAGCATCAACTACACCTTCAGCTATGTCGACACCTATGTGGCCAGCCTGATGGACATGAAGAGCCAGACGGTGCGCAGCATCAGCCTTTCAGGCAATGTGAGCCTGACCGAGAACTGGCGCATCGCCATGACCACGGGCTACGACTTCGCCAACAAGGGCATGTCCTACACCACGGTGGACATCTACCGCGACCTGCACTGCTGGGAGATGCGCTTCAGCTGGGTGCCCTTCGGCTACTACCAGAGCTGGTTCTTCCAGATCAATATCAAAGCCGACGCCCTGCACGACGTGAAGTACGAGAAACGCCAAAGCTATCAGGAGAACAACGGATACTATTCGTATTAAATACAAGAAATATGGAAACCAACAAGCTCTACCATTCCATCGGCGAAGTTGCCGCCATGCTGGGCGAAGCACCGTCGGCGCTCCGCTTCTGGGAGACCGAATTCGACTGCATACGGCCCGTGAAAAACCGCCGTGGCAGCCGCAGCTACACCGAGCACGACATCGAGCTCCTGAGGCGCATCAAATACTTGACCCGCGACTGTGGCTACACCCTCGAGGGTGCCCGCGAGCAGATGCGCCAGCGCCCCATAGAAGACCCCAGGATGGAGCTTGTCAAACAGCTCCAGGAGGTCCGCAGTTTCCTGGTGGACCTAAAAGAAACCCTCTAAGGGTGCAACACGCACTGCCTTAGAGGGATTATCTACTTATCAAAGCCTTATCAAGTCCTTACCATCTCCTTACCAACTCCTACCAAAGTGGGAGTTGGCAGGGTGTTGAAATGGGGTTGGTGTATAGGGCTGTCATGACATCAGGGGGTGACGGTGTAGGGTTCGAGGACGGGAACGCCAGAGAGCTGCCAACTCTTGCCGCCGGTGGTGGATGCGGAACCGGCATTGAGGGTGGAGACGAAAGCGGCGGACTTGGCTTCATCGGTAGTTTTGCTCGTGATGCCATCCTGGGTGCCACCAACCAGATAGCAAGAAGCATAACTGCCGGGAGGATAGGAACCGAAGAAGAGAGGTGTGCCAGCAGAGGTCTCGTAGCAGTAGCAGTTATTGACAAGGCCACTGGTGCTGGTACCTATAACGCCGCCTACATAACCGCCAGTGCCCTGGGTGGTGATGTGGGGAATGTAAACGTAACTGTTCTCGATGGAACCGCCCAGGAGGTAGGCCGCGATGCCACCAGCCGAACGGCGGGGTGCGGAGCTGGAGGTGGTGTGGACGATCTGCGCGTCGACATGGTTGACGAAGCAGTTGATGATCCGGCCTCCGGAGATGGTGTCGACGATGCCGCCCACGTTGGGGGATTGGAGCTTTGCGCGGCAGTCGCAGTAGTTGATGACGCCGCCCAATTGCTTGTTGACGATACCGCCCAGGGAGAGGGTGGTGATGATGGTTTTGCCCACGTAGCAGTGCTCGACGGTGCCACGGTTCTGGTAGACGATGCCACCCCAACGGGAGGTGCTGTTGATGGTGGAAACGGCATAGTAGCAGTCGCGGACGGTGCAGTCGGCCAAATTGTTGTAGACGATGCCGCCGACGCAAGAGGCACGGCTTACCGTAAAGGGAGTGTTGAGTTCGCACTCCTTGACGACACCATGGTTATCGTTGGTGAGGCAGATGACACCGATGTTGTGTCCCGAAGCGCTGAGGTTGGCCTCATTGCGGCATCCTACAATGGTGCCGCCGTTGTTGCTGACACAGAGGCCCGCCAGGTCGGCAAAGGATGAGGAGATGGATCCCTCAGTGTGGGTGGGACGACGGGTAAGCACACAGTCCTTGAGGGTGCCTCTGTTGGTGATACAGAAGGGAGAGAAAGCGCTTTCGCCGGAATAGCTCACCTCGGCCTTGAGGGTGATGCGCTCGACCGTGCCTCCCGCATTGACGTTCTCGAAGAGGGGGTGGGTCGAGGTGGAAGTGATGCCAGGATGGGAGGAATTGGACTTGTCTTCCATGTGGCCGATGAAGTTCTGTATACCCTGCGTCCAACTGGAGGAGTTGAGCTCAATGTCGGAACGCATGATCCAAATATGGGTGTTGGCGGTGATTGGCTGGTTGTTGATGGTGCGGCTGGTGGAATTGTAGCAGTCGCGAAGATAGATAAGGTCGGCAGCAGTATAGACGCGGAAGGGGCGTTCAGCAGTGCCGTTGCCCGCCAGGCGGACCACGGTGTTGTGAGACTCCCAGCTGGTCACCTCCAAAGCACGCATATAGGTGATACCCGAACGGCGTACATTGGCGGTGAAGTTGCGCGTGCAAGTGTTTCCATCCATGTTCTCGATGGTCATGGAGAGGCTGTAGCTGTTGTTGGCAGTGGCAGAGGTGTCGAGAGCCGGCAGGACAAGGTAGAAGGAGATAACCGTGTCGTTACCGAAAGCGCGTCCCCCGTCTCCACAAGTAAGGGTGAGGGTGCGGTTCTCCGCGGTGTTGGCGGCAGGTCTAAGGTAGGGGTTGTCCTTATTGTAGTCTATCACGTCGAACTTGCCCTTGAGCTGTTTGTCGGCCGAGGTGATGCGCACCTCTTTGATGTTGCTGGTATTGTTAGTACCATTGGTAAACTGCAGGCGGACAATGCCGGCCAACGAGTGGAAGTTGAGGTTGTAGGACACACTGCCGGGGGTTTCGTCCCAATGGCCACCGTACCAGGCCACCATGGGGAACACCTTGCGCGCAAACGAGAGGTCGGTGCGCAACGGTTGCTCGGCAGGGATGTCAATGCTGGCAGAGAAGACCTTGGAGTCGGCGCTACCGGTAATGACATTGTTCTCGCTGTAGGGGAAGAGGCCGAGGAAATACTTCGACGACCAGGGCAGCTCGGAAATGAAGGTACCGTTGAAGTCGGGGTAGTTGGGACCGCCGGTATTGGTGAGGGTGGCCACCTCCTGGCTGGTGGACTGGTCGGAGGCAATGCTGATGTTGTCGCCCAGTTCCCAGTAGATCCACTGTTCGTTGAGGAGATAGGTCTTGGCATTGGGGTCGGCGGAGGAGAGGTTCTCGATGGAAGCCTCGAACTCGAACGTCGAGCGCTCCTTCTCTTTCTCACATGAGGCAGCAAAGAGTGCCACTACCAATAGAGACAGGTATATGAAAGTTCTTTTCATGATGCGTTTCTTGTTGTTCTGCATGCAGTGTTAATATTTAAAAGGTCTCCCACTCTCCCGTGGTCCATTCGCCAGAGTTGTCCGTATACTCGGTGACCTCATCGCTGGCACGGAGGGTTTCGCGGTCATTGCCCTCGATGAGAGCATAGTCGGTTTTCAAAGCCACGCTGTTGGCATAGCCTTCTTCCGGAAGGTAGGAATAGATCTCAAGCTGAGGGGTTATATACTGTTTCTTTTTCATCTCTTGACAACTTTTTGGATGGTGACATTGTTGGGTGTGTGGATGCGGACATAATAAATGCCAGAGGGATAGTAGCTGAGGTCGAGGGTGACACTCGATGCGTCGTAGGTGTCGCGGTTCTGCAACACACGACCCTCGTTGTCGTAGATCTCGACGTGCGACATCTGCTCGGCTTCAACATGGATGATGTTCACAGTAGGATTGGGGTAGACCTTGACCTCGGAGACAGAGGAGATGTCGACGATGTCGATATCCTCATTGCTCTCGGAGCGGAAGGTGAGGGTGAGGGTGACGACACTGTCGCAACCGAAGGCGGTCTGGAGGGTGTCGGTGAGGACGAGGGTGGCGCGGCCTGTGCTGTCGAGAGTGCGACGCAGGAGTGCCGACTCGGCGGCCGACACAACAAAGCCATAGCCGCTATACTCTTCGCCAATGATGGCGGAGTCTGTCAGGTTGGTATTGGTGCCATAGTGGAGACGGATGAGGGTGACGAGCGTACTGTCGACCATCTCTACCGAATCGATAAAGGAGACAGCGTACTGGTCGTCCTCGGTGTAGACTACACCCTGCCATTCCACCTGCTCACAGCCCTCGACAAGGACGGTGTCGTTGACGGGGATGAGGTCGGGCTGGCCAAAGAGCGGGTAGCCGTCGTGGACCTCCTCGAGGTCGCTGCGCCAGGTCTTGTACTGGCCACCGTCGGCGTTCTGCTGACGCACCCAGCGGTTGAGAACGCGGGTGAGGTTGTTGACACCATAGACGGGCTGGCTGATGGTCACAGCGTTGCCCTTGCCACGGAACGAGGCGTTGTCGCTGAGGTTGGCACTGGCAGCGGCGACACCCACTGTCTGAGCGGCATCGGAGGCAGCATAGTAGTTGTGGTTGGCGGAGGTGTTGTTGCTCAAGGCTCCGGCCACACCGCCATGCACACCGGCATTGCGCATCTTACCGTAGGCGTAGTTGTTCTCCAGGATGGTGTTCTCGGCGTAGCCCACAATACCGCCAACGCGCTGCTGATGCTTGGCTTCGGCCAAGAGGTGCACGTAGTTGTTGGCAAGGACAGACGACGATCCGTTGGAATGGAAGAGGAGCATACGGGTACGCGGGGCCTCGCCATCGAGGTAACCGGCAATACCGCCTATGTAGAGGCCGCTCATGCGCGAGATGTTGAGCGCACCACTGTTCGTCACGGAAGTCGCAGTGCCGTGGCCCACCATACCGCCACTGTAGACGGCGTCGCCCACATACTTGGCAGCGGTTTTGGAGTTGGTGATAACGTCGTGGCTCGAACGGCCGATGAGACCGCCGCTGACGTAGTGGGTGGTGAGGATGGAGGCGGTAGAATTATTCTCTGCCGAGTCGGAGACGGCGCAGTTGTCAATCTTGGAGTACACCGAGTTGGCAGCGAGACCGCCTACATAGTGACCGCCGCGGGCAAAGACTGCCTCGAGCTTGATACCGCTGATCTGGGCGGTGTCGAGGTTGCCGAAGAAGCCCACATGGTACATGGAGGGTTCGTTGACGATGATGTTGCGGATAACCACATGCTGGTCAGCTGCCAGCGGGACGGTCGAGGAGTCGGTGACCACGCTGGGCTTGCCGACGCCGATGAAGCGGCCGCGGAAGCCATACTGCTGGGTGCCCATGGGCGACCAGAGGTAGTTCTGCATGTCGTAGGGCTCGTCGTTGTCCTTCTGGTGGATGAAGACCTTGTTGAAGTAGAAGGGACGCACCTGCTGGCCGTTGTAGCCGTTGACGACACTGATGAGCCAGGCCAAGCCGTTTTCGTTGTAGATGTGCACATCGCCATCATAGGTGGTGACATAGCCTGCGGCTGCATCGCCGGCGTTGTCGCGGGTGGTGTAGTCGTAGTTGGCATCGTGCACGGCGTGGGCAGCGACCTCAGAGTTAACCTGGTCTTTCCAGTAATTGTTGGGACCGTAGTAGGCCACCACGTCGCTGTTGCGCGAGGGAACCACATAGCTGGCAGTCTGCGTATAGTAGGGGTCGAAGTCCCACATGATGAACTTGGTGCTTTCGCTGCGCGGGTTGGTGGTCAGGCGGATGACGTCGCCCTCGCAGAAGAGGAGGTCTTCCAACTCGTGGCCGGTGACAGTCTCGACGCCGGTGCTGGGATCGACGTTGACCACCTCCTGATAGACATAGTCGTTGTCGTCGCCGACCACGCGGGCATCAATGGTACCTGCATTGCGGTTGACCCACACTTTGGGCGTAATCTTGATGGCCTTGTAGTTGCGGGTACCCAGAGCCCTGACGGCGGTGTCGGGATCCGTCCAGCCGTTGGCGCTGCCGTCGTTCTCCACCACGAAGCGGTCGGGATTGTCGACGTCGGTCTTCTTGAGGGTGACCTTGATGTCCTTCTTGAGGGTGCAGAAGCCCGAGACATCCTTGGCCTCGACGTGATATTTGAGGGTATCGGAGAACTCGTGGGGCGTCATGGAGACGTGGGGAGTGAGGAGGGTGTCGGCAATGGCGTCGATGTAGTTGACGTAGTTGCCGCCCTTAACCTGGCTGATGAGGGTGTTGTTGACCACAGCGGTAGTGCGGGTCTTGTCGGAGGAACCGCTCCAGGTGTAGGTGTAGGGGAAGAAGCCGCCCTGGACACGATAGATGATTTCATCGCCGCCGGTGGGGCAGGTGGCCGATACCAAGGGTACGTAGGACAGCACATCGCCGGCGTGCAGCGTGCCGCCGTTGTCGTAGGGCAGGTCAACACCGGCAATCTGGTGGTGGAAGGTGGCGCAGCGGTGGAGGAAGATGCGCGAGTTGTCGACATTGTACTCATAGAAGACATTGTAGCCCTCGTCGGAGACGAAGTTGTTGTTCACATGAGTGGCCTGCAGGAGGTCGGTGAACTTGTGGCCGAAGGCGAAGCGGATGGTGTCGCGCACGTCCTCGCCGGGGAACCACTTGCTGACGCCGATGAGGGTATTGTCGGGCAGGACGGAGACCATGTCGATCATGTCGCTCTGTTCGTCCTTCATGACAGCGTCACCGGCATCGGGAGTGCGGGTGAGGAAGACGTTGCGCTTGTCGGCAGTCTTGGTGTAGTTGGTGTCAACCATAAAGCGCACCACATGGCCTGCGGCATCTTTGTAGTTGGTCCAATAGGGGGTGCTGCCACTATAAATATAGTTCTTCGTGATGTTGACAGCCGTGGCCTTGTGCGAGGGATTGAGGGTCACGGTGCCGCTGTCGACATAGATGGCGCCGTTGGTGGGATGGTCGCCCACCTGGGCCGGGACGAAGTTGTTCTCTATGTCGACCGAGTTGACAAAGACAAGGTTGCCGCCCTTGGTGACGCTAACGGCGCTGCCGCGGCGCTTGATGTCGGTGTCGGTGTAGGCGTTGTAGTTGCTGTGCAGCGAGGTACCGTTGGACAGGGTGACGGTGCCGCCGTCGTGCACGGCGATGATGGGGCCGTAGACCTGGTTGGTGTCAAGGCGCTTGTAGAGATCGTTGGCTGGGGGGGTCAGTGTGGCGTTCCAATACTCGGGATATTGGGTGCCAGACTCATCGATGATGCGACCCACGCTGCCGCCACCGAAGTCGACGCACGTGGCGCTGAGCATACCGTCGCTGGTGCTGACGTCGAGCATCGTGCCGCGGAACACACCGCACTCGCCTGGCAAGTCGGAGTGGTGACCGGTGTAGCGAATCACAGGCACGGCGAAGTAGTCGACGCCGCGGATGGAGACAGCATCGGTAATCTTCATGGTGTCGATGATGGCTATGACATCACCCTCCTCATAGATGCTGGCGTCGAAGGCCTGCATGAAGTTCTGCAGATACTTGCTGGGACGCTTGCCAATCTTCTGGGTGTTGCCGGGATCGACATCGGCCAGCGAGCCAGGTGTGAGGTGTATGCCGCCGCAACGGTCGACATGGTCGGCCGAGGCCAGGTAGATGGTGTCGCCTACCGTACGGCACTTGACGTTGACACGGATTTTGAACTTACTGGTGTCGACGGGGTTGTAGGCCGTGAAGTGGAGGTCGAGGTGACCCACCACACCGTCGGGATAGACCTTGTTGCCGTCGTAGGTGAGCGAAAGGTTGAGGGCTGCGAGGCCACGGCCGTCGAGCTCGCCGATGTGCAGACCCTGGCCAGTGAGACCGATGTTATCGTAGGATGCACAGGTGGCGGAAGAGCCGGACTCCTTACTGAACTTCATCTTTTCTGTCTTAGAGGCTCCGGTATAGGGCATGGCGGTCGAGAAGATGTCGGCGACAGTGTCCTGGTTGATGGTGTGCCAACCCACAGTGGAGGTGAGGGTCGACGAGATGTTGTCCATGGGCTGCACACCCACGCGGAAGACATTGGGCAGTTCTGCATCGATAACGGTGGCGGAGTCGCCCGTCAGCAGGAATTCGTTGGCGGCGCATTTCTCGGGCCACCAGGAGATGGAGTCGAGGTAGAGCTCACGCGAGTGCAGTGTGGCGGGCAGCACGGCCTTGCGGATGAAGGTGTTGCTGCGGCCCTCGTTGTACATGGCCAGCAGGTCGTACTCCATGTCCTTGAACTTCTCCAACAGGGTGGCGATGGTGATGGCCACGTTGATGGGCTGGTTGAGGTTGGAGTCGACGTATTGGTCAGGGACAATGGCGCCGGTGTTGGTGGAGATGTCCGAGCCGTCGTAGTTGGCACGTTTCGGCACTGCCTTGTACTCGTCGAGGGTGAAGTACACCGTGCCGAGCATGGTGCTCGAGAAGTTGGTGCTGTAGGTCAGGTAGAGGTCCATGACAGGCGAGGCGTTGACGTCGGCACCCACCTGGGCGGAGTAGAAGTTCTGTATGATGTTGACGTGGTTGTTGCCGGAGATGGCGGTACCGCCTTGGTTCCACGTGCCGCTGTAGGTCTGGGGGGCGGTGTAGGTGTTGGTCCCGGAGGAGGCGAAGTTCTTGCCGGAGGTCATCACGAGGCCGAAGGTGGTGGCGGGGTTGTCCTGAATGAGTTTCACGCCGCGGAGGTCGGACGACGAGGAGCCTGACGCGAGGGCCGGCTGCTCCCAGGTACCCTGGGCGGGGTTGGTCTGAGCCTCATTGGGGTTGTCGCCTACGTCGGCCCAGCTGACGGGATGCCAGGTTCTGTCGACGAAGCGCAGCACGGCGTTGTCGTCCTCGATGGTGACGCCGTCGGTGCCCAGACGGTAGTAGTGGCCGGGCGTGGTGGGCGGCAGGACGAGCTCGGCATGGGCCAGAGCCAGGTCGTAGTTCCTGCTGGTGGAGTCATCGTAGAGTTTAACCTTCTTGTCGTCCTGCGGCAGCAGCTCGGGCTGGGCGTGGGCCAGCAGCACGGCGAAGCGCGTACGCTTGCCCTGGCCGACGCTCCACACGCGGTAGGAGTTGCGGAAGTTGTTGTACGGGTACTCGGCAAGGCTGCAGTCGATGCCGGCATGATCGCAGCTGTCCCACACAATGGTGGTGCCGCTCTGCGAAGCAATGACAAGGTTGGAGTCGGCGCAGGAGGCCATGAATCCACCGTCGGTAGCGTTGACGCTGCCGTACTTGGCGCGGGCCGTCACCACGGCGTTGGTGCCCGTTTCGGCAAAGAGGTAGCCGAAACCTTCAACAAAACCGTAGCCTCTTTCGTCTCCGTCGGTGGTCATGATGTCCACATTGACACCGTTGTTCACCACCATGGCGGCATACTTGTTGGTTTCGGGGTCGATGACGTGCAGGCGGTCGCACACCTGCATATCGTTGCGGCACTGGGTGGGGTCGTTGACGATGAGGTTCTGATTGGTGGTGTGCACCAGGTTGCCGTCGCCGTCAAGTTCGTCCTTGTAGAAGTGCAGCTGGGCCACCTCGGTCATCACGGCGTTGAGGTCGATGACGTTGTATCCGCGCACCTTGACGGTATCCACACGCATGATGGTCAACTGCTGCGAAGGATAGGCCGAGGCGGCGTCCGTGGCACCGCTGTAGAAGATGGCGGTGTTCCACAGGTAGAGTTCGTCGGCGCGCTGGATGGAGCGCAGGGTCTTGGAGGCATGGCAAGAACTGTAGTCCACGGCACCATAATTATATACATGGATGCTGTTGTGCACATCGCCGCCCTGCACCGAGGTACCGGAACCGATAATGGAGTTGGCGATGTCCATGGTGGGCAGCGTGCTGGTGGAGGAGCCCTGGGTGTTGTAGCCTTCGCCGTCGACGTAGATACGGCTTTCGCCGCCGTAGAATCCGGGCACGCGGAAGTCGAAGCTGCCGTCGTTGCTACCCCAGTTGGCGCCGCCGTAGACCGAGGCGTCGAGGATGACGTGGCCGGGCGTCAGCGCCGGGCTGACACCGTCGGTCTCGCCGGGCTTGAAGTTGGTATAGCTGTCGACGCTGCCGGCAATGTCGCGCTCCCACACCTTGCTGTTCTCGATGGCCTTGGAGCCCACATTGACGTACACCGAGCCATAGGTGTTGCCCTGGTAGCCGGCACCGTAGACCGAAGCCTTGACGATGCCGCCGGCTATATTCAAGATAGAAGAGGGACGCAGGGTGGTGTTGGCTGACGGGTCGGCGGGGGTGCCCTCGGCGCACTCGGCGGGATAGCCGTCGTTGACGCGTTGGCTGCCGCCGTAGACCGACTCCTTGACGTCGCCGCCGTCCATGTTGAGCACCTTAAGGCCATAGACCAGCTGGTCTTCCTTGCCGCTGGCGCCGGCATAGATGTTGTTGTCGAAGGTGCCGCCGTGCACGTTGACCACAATGTAGGAGTACTTCGTCGGGTCGTCGTAGGCCGTGGCCATGGTCTGTGCTGTGTCGGGGGTGCGGTAGTTGACCACGCCGTCCACGCCCTCGTCCACCTGCGTGGTGATATGCTCGCCGAGGTCGTTGGTCTTCATGCGCCAGGTGGTACCCATCAGGCCGCCGCCGAAGAGGTTGGAGTCGACGTGACCGTCGTAGAAGTTGAGCTCCACAAACTCGGTATTGGGCTGGGTGTTGCGGCTGGGGATCCAGATGTGGGGTGCGTCGCCGAAGGGCTGCACGGAGTAGTCGTAGTCGCCGTTGCCGGCGCCGTAGATGGAGCCGTACTTGCCGGAGTGGATGTTCAGGACACTGCGGAAGACATTGCCCGTATAGTCGTTGCCGCCGAAGACCTGGAAGGCGTTCTGGGCGCCGCCGAGGTCGGAACCCTCGAGGGTGAGGGTGGCGGTGCCGAAGACATGCGAGCCCCAGCAGCCGCCGTAGATGGCGTCGAAGGGTTCGTCCCAGGTGTCGAAGACGTGTATGTAGGTGTTCTCGGCGTCGCCGCCGCGGCCGCCGCCGTAGGCCTTGGCCGAGGCCAGGTTGGAGGCGTGGTGCAGGTGCACATAGGTGCTACCCTCGACGCCGTCGCTGTGTTCAGGCTTGGCCACATTGCCGCGGTGGGTCTGCTGCAGGTGCTCCCAGTCGCCCTCGCCGCCGCCGTAGACGGCGCCGGAAATGGTGAGGTCGGCAGTGAGCTTGGCGGGGCAGACAAGGTCGTTAACCTCCACGCGCGTGGCGCGGCAGTCACCCATCGAGCCACCGCCATATACATTATTATTTATATGACCGCCGTAGAGGTTTACCGTCGTGGAGTCCACGAAGGGCGAACCCGCGCAGTGGTCGGCCACGAGGTTGGCGGGGCTGTGGTCCGAACCGAAGGCGTAGACGGCGTAGTCGTCCAGGCCCAGGAAGTCGTAGTCGTAGCGGCCGTTGGAACCGCCGTAGATGTTGTTCACCTGGCCGCCGCTGACGTCGATACGGGTGTTGCCGTAGACGTTGCCGCTGATGTCGTTGCCGCCGTAGACGTAGTTGATGCCTTCGGCCTGGGTTTTGCGGATGTCGATGTAGGCCATACCGCGCACGTCGGCCTTGCGGCAGCCGCCGAAGAGGCTGTCGGTAATGGTCACCTGGTCGGTGTTCACCAGCACGTAGGTGGACACGCCGTTGACCTCCTCGTCGCAGATGTCGAGGAAGTCCTCCGAACCGTTCATGCTGCCGTTGTTGCCGCCGCCGAAGACGCTCTTCACCTTGCCTTTGGTGAGGATGATGTCGGGCACGCAGCTCTCCATGTTCTCGCGGTTGTTGCCGCCGAAGATGGTACCCACGGTCAGTTCGTCGGTCTTGCTGTTGAAGAGGATATGTACGTTCTCGCGCACACCCACGCCGTTGCCGCCGCCGAAGACGGTGTCGATCATGCCGCCCTTGGTGTTGATGTCCACGAAGACGGAGGTCTGCAGAGGCGTCACCTCGGTGTATTCGAAGTGGCACACGGGGCCGGGTTCGAGGCTGCCGACGTTGTCGTAGTTGTAGTCGCCGTTGCCGGAGCCGTAGACGCATTTGATCTGGACGGAGTCCTCCAGGATGAGGTAGGTGGAGTAGGCGGCGTTGTAGGTGCCGTCGCCGGCGTCGTAGTTCAGGGGCGTGCCGTCGGAGGCCTTGTAGTCGGCCTCGCTGATGGCCGCATGGACGAGGTTGCTGTCCTTGTCTATCACCTCGGGCAGCGAGTAGGCGCCGAAGCTGTTGAGCGAACCCATACAGTCGTTGCCGGCGTAGAGGGAGCCGAGGATCTTGGTATTGCCACCCACGGCGGCATAGCCGCAGCCGTAGAGGTAGGAGAGGTAGCCGCCGCCGTAGGCGTTGCCGTCGCCGTGGTCGAAGCCCACACCGTGGTGCGTCTCGCTGCCCACGACCGTGTTGCCGCTCATCTGCACGTGGATGCTACCCTTCTGGTAGCCGCCCAGCACATTGAGGTTGCGCTCCACGCCGCCGACGGAAATCTTGGGATTCGAGCCGTCGAGGAAGCCCACGTGGGCTTTCACGCCGCCGCCGTAGGCCGAGTAGAGCACCTTGCCGCCGTTGAGGTAGAGGTTGGTATGGTTGTGCGTGGGCACCAGCAGGCCCACATACTCGTCGCGCGGGTCGTAGGCCTCGAGGTTGTAGTCGCTCAGCAGGTATTCGTCGCCGCCCAGGTAGCGGCCGTTCTTGCTGCAGTGGTAGTAGCCGTCGCTGCCGCCGTAGACGTCCTGCAGCACGAGGGCATTGCGGTCGATAACGGCGTAGGAGCCTTCGCCAAGCTCCGAGCCCACGTCGCCGCTGATGTCGTTGCCGCCGTGGGCATAGCCGAACACACCGCCGGAGAGCCACAGGATGGTGGAGCCCTTGACGTTGGCCATACGGCAGCCGCCGTAGACATTCTCGACAATGATACGCGAACTGGGTTCGCTGTGCACCACGGTGCTGATGGCCGTGGGACGCTGGAACTTCCAGCCCGTGAAGCCCACCTCGGCGCTGTCGCGGATGATGGGCACGGTGTGGTAGTCCAAAGCGAAGTTCATGTCGCCGGCATTGCCGCCGCCGTAGACGGAGCTGATGCCGCCGGCGTTGAGGTTGATGGTGGCAATGGTGGCCATGGGCGCACGGTTGTTGCCGCCGAAGAGCACACGGATGTTATAGCGGCCGATCTCGCTGTTGAAGCGGTCGGGGCTTTGGTTGACGAGGTTGTCGTAGTTGGCCCACTCGTTGCCGACATTGGAGGCATCGTAGAGGGGCTTGTCCTTAAGCTCACCGCCATCCCACTGCTTGGTGATGCTGTCGTTGTCGAAGATGAAGTTGGCGCCGGTGCAGTTCACCGTGCCCACGGGACGATTCACGTCGGCCATGTTGCCGCCCAGGTAGCAGGTGTCGATCATGCCGCCGGTGATGGTGACGTTGGCATGCGAGCCGTCCACCAGGTTGCCGCCGCCGAAGAGGTAGCGGATACCGAAATTGCGGCCGTAGCCGGTGAAGTAGGTGTTCTGGATGGCCTTATCGGTGGTGAGCTTGGTGTTGTGCACCCTGACGAAGACCGTCGAGGTGTTGGCCACCGAGCCGCCGTAGTTGTTGCCGCCGAAGACGGTGTAGATCGAGCCGCCGTAGATGTCCATGGAGACAGCATTCGCGGGATTGCTCACTTCGTTGGAGGTGACGCCGATGAAGGCGTTCTCGGCACCGCCGAAGAGCGAGTCGATGACGATGTAGTCGTTGCCGGCATGGCCTTCAACGCCCACGGTGATATGGGCCGTGCGGATGTAGGGCACGGTGCCCATGTACTGCTTGTCGCCTTCAGCCATGCAGGAGCCGCCGTTGCCGTGCTCGCTGATATCGGTCTGCGCGGGGTCATAGTAGTCGTCGCAGCGCCACTGGGGCAGGTAGCGGAAGTCGAAGTCGGCCACCAGGTCGGCGGGGTCCCAGGCGGCGTTGGCATAGGGTGCGTAGTCCGCCGTGCTGATGGCCTGGGCGGAATAGGTCGCGTAGTCGGCGGGCAGCGAGTTCCACTTGTAGACCTTGCCGTTGAAGAAGTAGGCCTGGTACTCAAGGTTGGTCTTGCCGCCGTTGTGCAGGTAGGGGTCCACGAGGGAGTCGGTCACGCCGTCGGCGGCCTTCACCACGGCGGGGTTGATGCCCTGGTAGGTATAGTAGCCGCAGCCGCCGCCGTAGGCATAGCCTATGTGCACGGGGTGCGTCTCGTTGGTCTTCTCGGTGCCCAGCTTGATGGTGGCGCCCACTTTGCCCTGCACCCAGCCGGCGATGTCGTTACCGCCGTAGAGGGCATAGAGCGAGTCGGTGCTGTGCACGGTGACGTTGGTGTTGCCGCTGACGTTGGCCATACGGCCGCCGCCGACCACATAGCCCTTGATGACGGGGGCGTGAGTGGGTTCGGGGAACGGCGCATGGTCCACCTCGGGGGAGAATTTGAAGTAGACGCTGTCCTTCTGCACCACACCGTTGGTGTAGGTGACGGTGTAGTAGATCCAGCCGCCGCTGGAACCGGTATTGGGCACGCCGGAGCAGCGCACGCGGAACTGGCCGTCCACGGTGGCGGTGTCCACCCAGCGCAGGGCGCTGCGCGTGATGCTGAACCGGCTGCTGGCCACGGCGACGGTCTGGTTCTGCTCCTCAGGCACGCCGTACTGGCGGTCGAAGGGGGCACTGTCCCAGTAGTAGTAGCGGCGGGTGGTATTGATACCGGCGCTGCCGTAGCCCGGGTCGCTGCGCTGGCGGTAGTTGCTGTTCATACCCCAGCGGTTGATTTCCTCTATGTACTCGTAGTAGCCCTCCCTGACGGGCACACCGCCGGCGGGAATGGAGATCTGCGGCGTGGCCAGGAGCACGTCGCCGAATTTCAGGGTGTCCCTGTTGGCAGTGAGGTCCGTCAGACCCTGGCCGGCGGGGAAGTCGACGCTCTTCTCGTGGTAGTACACCCAGACGGGCAGGTACACCGCGCCCTGGCCGGCGGGACGCCACGTGGTATCGCTACCGGGGCTCACGACGGGAACGGCGTCGCAATAGGTATACACACCGTCGGAACGGCGCACTCTCGCTTCAGGACGCGAATAGGTGTCGCCCGACATGCGCCACACGCCGTTCTCAGGGTCGGCCTCGTGGCCCGTGGTGTCGTACATGACCCAGTAGTAGGCCTCGTGGCGCTGACCGTTACGGTAGGTGATGTCCGTGATGGCGGCGCCGATATCCCAGTTGTAGAACTTGGCGTAGTAGGCCGTCGAGGCTCCCACCTCCACCTTCTCCACACGCAGCGAGTTGCGCGTGCCGATGAGGTAGTAGCGGTAGTTGCCCCACTCCTGGAAGTAGTATCCCGTCAAGCCCGTACGGCTCCACACACAGTAGCGGTTGAAGTTGTTGGAATCGACGTTGACAATACGGGGATTGTTGGCATCGGTCTCGATGTCGAGGGCAAGATAGTACTGACCCACATGTGTGTGCAGGTTGACAGGAGTCTGGTCGTGGATCTCCGAACCATAGCTGCTGCCAGCCAGCAACACTGCGGTCTCGTGCGGACTCTCCTCGGGGCCTTCAAGCCACTTGAAGAGTCCGTTGCTGAGGGTGTAGTGCAGCGTGGAGCTCTCGCCCGCAATCTCTTCGTCGCGCTGAGCGTGCACATTCACAGGCAACGCCACCACGGCAACGAGCGCCAACAAGGCCAACGCCTTGATAAAGGTAGTTTGGGATAGACGATGTTTCATATTCTCCATTATAGGTTTCTTTCTGTTGGTTTCTGTCATTTTTTGTCCTTTTTTCCGACATATCGGCACAATTCACCCTATGCACATTACACCCGCAAAATCATGATATATAATAATATATATCACGACCCTACTATATGTCCAATTTGCAAATGTACAAAAAAAATCCAACTCGGCAAACAATTAACAAGAAATTAACAAAATTTCCTTCGCCCCCACCCCCCGACCAAAACCGCACCCGAAAGGTATCCGATACGGCCGTTCTTAT